>JAJQCI010000313.1 GCA_021202835.1 Clostridiales bacterium
CTGTGTTTCGTAAGTCCTGCGGAACACATAGCTTAGGAGAGTGATTTTATTGGACAGCGGTCATGCGGATCTATTACAGTACTTTATACTTATTATTTTATTCTGCTTGTCTTCCTTTTTTTCTTCGTCGGAGACGGCCCTTACATCTATCAGCAAGATTAAGGTAAGAAGCATGCTTGACGACGGCGTCAAAAACGCAGAGATTATAGCCAAGCTTTTAGACAATAAGTCTAAGCTGTTATCCGCTATTCTTATAGGTAATAATATAGTAAATACTCTGGCTACATCTATGACAACCTCAATAGCCCTAAAGCTTTTCGGAAATTCCGGCGTGGGAATCGCCACCGGGTTTATAACAATTGTCGTTCTTATATTCGGCGAAATTACGCCTAAAAACTATGCTGCGGCAAACAGCGAAAAGCTGTCAATTATGGTTGCAAAGCCCATTTATGCCTGTACGGTTGTTTTTACGCCGGTTATTTATATTCTGAACATTGTTACGGGCTTTATAATAGGGCTTCTTATGGGCAAAGACAAAGAGCCTGCTCCGGCTGTTACCGAAGCCGAGCTTATTTCAATGGTTAATGTAAGCCACGAAGAGGGCGTTATAGAAAACGACGAAAAAGAAATGCTCAACAATGTTGTTGACTTCGGCGACTGTGACGCAAGAGATGTTATGATTCCCAGAGTTGATATGGTAGCCGTTCCCGTTGACGCTGACCTTGAATATGTCAGCAAAATTTACAAACAGGAGCAGTTTTCAAGAATGCCCGTTTATGAAAACTCCGCAGACAACATAATAGGTATTCTTTCAATAAAGGATATAGGCTTTAACCCCGATCCCGAAAAATTTAACATAAGAAAGCTTATGAGAGAGCCCTATTTTACTTATGAGTCAAAGCCCTCGAAGGACCTTTTGGCTGTTATGAGGAAAAAGAGAGTCCCTATGGCCATAGTTTTGGACGAATACGGCGGAACCTCCGGCATTGTCACAATGGAGGATTTATTGGAGGAAATAGTAGGGGATATTGCCGACGACAATGACGAACATCCCGAGGAGATTTTAAAGATTTCCGAAAATGTATATATAATTTCGGGAATTGCCAAAATAGACGATGTAAACAGTGAAACAGGCGCCAGCTTCGACGATGAAGATTTTGATTCAATAGGAGGCTATGTTTCCGGCCTTGTGGGAAGATTTCCCAAGACGGGAGAGATTATCGAAGAGGATAAGTACAAATTTTTTATAGAAGAAACAGACAAAAACAGAATTGAGAAAATAAGGCTTGTTATAGGAGAAAAAACGGAATGAAAAAGATTTTTTTTGGTTCTGACATTGGAATAGATTTGGGGACGGCTACGGTTTTGGTATATGTTAAAGGCTACGGCATTGTTTTAAAAGAACCTTCTGTCGTTGCCATAGACAAAAACACCCACACGGTTTTGGCTGTGGGTGAAGAGGCAAGACGTATGCTGGGAAAAACTCCGGGGAACATAGTGGCTATTCGCCCTTTGAGAGACGGAGTTATTTCCGACTATGACGTTACCGAAAAAATGCTTAAATATTTTATAGAAAAATCAATAGGAAGACACTTTTTTCTTCGTCCTAAAATTGCCGTATGTGTTCCCAGTAAGGTGACCGGGGTTGAAAAGAGAGCCGTTGAAGACGCTACAAGAGAGGCCGGGGCCAGAGAGGTTTATATCATTGAAGAGCCCATAGCCGCCGCTATAGGCGCCGGAGTCGACATAAGCAAGGCCAGCGGAAATATGGTTGTTGACATAGGGGGAGGAACCTGTGACGTAGCCGTAATTTCACTGGGAGGAACCGTTGTAAGCGATTCCATAAAAATGGCGGGAGACAAGTTTGACGATGCCATTGTAAGATATATGAGAATGGAGCATCAGCTTCTTATAGGGGAAAGAACCGCAGAGCAGATAAAAATGACAATAGGCACGGCCTTCCCCAGAGAAGAAGAGGTTTGTATGGACGTTAAGGGCCGTGACCTTTTGGCAGGTCTTCCCAAAACAATTACCGTTTCATCCGAAGAAACACTGGAGGCTCTTAGGGAATGTACTTCAATGATTATAGACACAATAAAGGATGTTCTTGAAAACACTCCCCCCGAGCTTTCTGCGGATATTTCAGACAAGGGAATTATGCTGACAGGCGGAGGCGCTATGCTTTACGGCCTTGACAAGCTTATTACAAAGGAAACGGGCATAAAAGCATATTACGGCTCTGACGACCCGGTAAGCTGTGTCGCCGTGGGAACGGGAAAATATATAGAATTCCAAACCGAAAAGGTAAGAAAAAAACGCTGGAGGTTATGGTAAGGCAATATGAATAAAAAAGTTTATACCACTCTTGAGTTTAATAAAATTCGTGAAAGGCTCTCCGGCCTTTGTGTTTCGCCTATGGCGAAGGAACTGGCCTTAGAGCTTGAGCCCTCCGCTGACATAAATGAAATAAATATAAACCAAAACGAAACAACCGAAGCCGTTTCGATGATACTTAAAAAAGGGTCAGTGCCCTTAGGGGGCCTCAGAGATTTGAGAGAGGTTTTAAGAAGGGCCGAGGCCGGGGGAATTTTGTCACTGAGAGAGCTTTTAAACACTGCGGACTTTTTAAACACATGCCAAAGCATGAAAAGCTACGGCGAAAGCGAAAACAAAAAGGATAATTTCGATATATTAAAGCCTTATTTTGACGAGGTTGTTCTTATAAACGACCTTGAAGCCGACATAAGCCGAAAAATAATTTCAGAAGCTGAAATTTCCGACCTTGCCAGCAAGGAGCTTTTTTCAATAAGGCAGTCAATAAGAAGTGCAAACGACAGAATTCGTGAGAGCCTTAACAATATTATACACTCGGCCTCAAGTCGGACGATGCTTCAAAACCCTGTTATAACAATAAGAAACGACAGATACTGCGTGCCGGTAAAGCAGGAATATGTTTCCTCTTTTAAGGGTATTCTTCACGACCGGTCCTCCACAGGGGCAACGGTTTTTATGGAGCCGGCTTCCGTTGTTGAAGCAAACAACAGAATTGCGGAGCTAAAGATAAAAGAAAAGGAAGAAATTCAGAAGATTTTGCAGAGGCTTTCTGAGGCTGTTGCCGAAAACAGCGGAATTATAAGAGCCGACAGCGAGCTTCTGGTTCATTTGGACTTTGTCTTTGCCAAAGGCGAGCTTTCTCTTGCTATGGAAGGCTCAAAGCCCTTCTTTAACAAAGAAGGCTATATAAATCTAAAAAGGGCAAGGCACCCTCTTATAGCCCGTGAAAAGGTTGTTCCCACAAATATCTGGCTTGGAAAGGACTTTACAACCCTTCTAATTACCGGTCCCAACACAGGCGGAAAAACCGTTGCCCTTAAGACAATAGGCATATTCTCCCTTATGGGTCAGGCAGGGCTCCATATTCCGGCCTTTGACGGCTCCGAGCTGGGGGTTTTTGAGGAGATTTTTGCCGACATAGGCGACGAACAGAGTATAGAGCAGTCTTTGAGTACTTTCTCTTCCCATATGAGCAATATTGTGTCAATTTTGGACAATGTGACCCCCGAAAGCCTTGTTTTGATAGATGAGCTGGGTTCGGGAACGGACCCTACCGAGGGCTCGGCTCTGGCTGTTTCGATTATAAAATATCTTCACGGTATGAAGGTCAGAACCGCCGTTACAACTCACTACAGTGAGCTGAAGCTTTTCGCCCTTACCGAAGAGGGGGTTGAAAACGCCTCCTGTGAATTCGATATTAATACGCTGAGCCCAACATACAGGCTTATGATAGGTGTTCCGGGAAAGTCAAACGCCTTTGCCATTTCAAAAAAGCTGGGGCTTAAGGACTTTATAATCGAGGGCGCAAAGGAAATTTTGAGCCGTGAGGATATTAAAGTGGAGGACGCTATTTTAGAGCTTGAATCGGGCAGAAAAACAATAGAAATTGAAAGAGAAAGGGCAGAAGCCTTCAGAAAAGAAGCGGAACGCTACAGAGCCGAAATAAAGGAGCAAAACGAAAAGCTCAAAGAGCGTAAGGAAAAAATAATTTTAAGCGCCAATGAAGAGGCACGAAGAATTATTTCCGACGCAAAGGACGAAAGCGACAAAATAATAAAGGAAATGCGCCGTCTTTCAAAAGAAGCAGGAAGCACGGAAAAGCTTGAGCAAAAGAGAAAAGCCCTTAAGGAAAATCTCAATAAATCGGAGGAAAAGCTGTCTAAGCTTAACAGGAAGAACAAGCCTAAGAGAGAACGCCCTAAAAAGCTGAATATAGGCGACAGGGTTTTTATAGACGATTTGGGCACAACGGGCTCGGTTGTTACAAAGCCGGAACAAAACGGCGATGTTTTCGTTCAGGCCGGAATTATGAAAATAAAGACAAATATAAAAAGGCTTTCCCTTACGGAAGAAAAGCCGGCGGATTATTCTTCTTCAAAAGGTATTTACAGCGCAAAGGTCAGAATGGACAACGCCAAATCCGTTTCAACCGAGGTTGACCTGAGAGGTCTAAATGTTTATGAAGGAATAGACAAGCTTGACAAATATATCGACAGTGCGATTTTGGCAGGCATAAGCCCCGTAAACATTATCCACGGCAAGGGCACGGGAGTTATGCGCTCGGCCGTTCACGACTTTCTTAAAAGCCACAGCAGCGTAAAGTCATACCGCTTGGGAGAATACGGTGAGGGCGATTCCGGAATAACCGTCGTTGTTCTTAAATAACCCGAAATATATTTTAAAGCAGTTCGGCTGTGCAGGATACACAGCTGAACCCTGCCTTCGGGCAGGGCTTTTACAAAAAAATAAGACCATAATTATTCAGGATGGGCGGTGTATCCATCATCTCAGGTACTCCGTGGAGTGTGTCGGGAACCATTTCCGACCTCTGAATAATTATGCTCTCATGTTATAAAACCTTTTGGTTTCTCACATTTATATTATATCATCAGCAGGCCTGTTTGTCAACAGCAAAAATCAAAAAAACTAATAATTTCCGCTTCAGGACGCAAATAATATGATATAATTGTATGAAAAATGTTTGCTAAACGTATAAAAGTGTGTTATAATCTTAAATAGTATTACGGAATTTTACGAGGAGTTGCAGATAATGCGGATTATATCGGGTTCTAAAAGGGGGTTTAAGCTTAAAGCGCCCAAGGGTATGAATACAAGGCCTACGACAGACAAAATCAAGGAGTCTCTTTTTAACATACTTGCCCCGGTTTTAAGCGAGTGTATGTTTTTGGATATTTTTGCCGGAAGCGGCGCAATAGGCATCGAAGCTCTTTCGAGAGGAGCAAGGCAAGCCGTTTTTATAGACAAAAACAGAGAGGCTCTGCAGGTTATAAAAGACAATTTAAGCAAAACGGGCTTTGAGGGCAGTTCACTTGTTTTTGGGCAGGATTTCAGAAGCGCCTTAAAGCAAATTAATGCAAAAGGGCTTAAATTTGATGTTATTTTTATGGATCCGCCGTATAATTCGGAATTTATTGAAAATATACTTGACGAAATTAAAAATTTGGGTATACTAGATAATGAGGGTATTGTTGTTGTCGAACAGGCGAAAGACGAGCCCGAAATAATCAAAGAAGGCTTTAAGGTTTACCGTGTTAAGGATTACGGCAAAACCACGAAGATAAGTTTTTTGACGTTGGAGGAAGGAAAATGTTAAGAGCGGTTTACCCGGGGAGTTTTGATCCCGTTACAAACGGGCACATCGACATTATGGAGCGCAGCTCCAAATTTGTGAATACGCTGATAGTTGCTGTTTTGGACAACCCCGAAAAGAAGTCCCTTTTTACGGTTGAAGAAAGAGTGGCCCAGCTTAAGGAGGTAACAAAGCATCTGCCAAATGTGGAGGTCAGGTCGTTTTACGGGCTGCTTGTGGATTTTTGCAGGCAGGTTGACGCTAAGCTTGTTATAAGGGGCTTAAGGGCTGTTACCGACTTTGAATATGAGTTTAAAATGGCTCTGGGAAACAGAAAGCTGAATGAGGACGTTGAAACAATATTTATATCTACCAGTACAAAATATATGTTTATAAGCTCAAGCACCATAAAGGAAATAGCGATGTTTGGCGGTTCTGTTGAGGACATGGTTCCGCAGTATATTAAGAACTGTTTAGACGAGAAATTTAAAAGCAGGGAGGAAAAATAACTATGGATTCTATTATAGATCTCATCGACGAAATACAGGATTTATTGGACGCCTGTAAAAAATCGGCTTTTTCATCAGGTAAAATTGCCGTAGACAAAGAACAGATAACCGAACTTCTTCAGGATATCAGACTTAATATACCCTCTGAAATTGCACAGGCTAAGCGTATTTCGGAAAAATGCGAGAAGATTGTTCAGGAGGCTCACAATAAGGCCAACCAGATTATAAGACAGGCCGAAGATCAGGCTCAGAAGCTTGTTTTGGAGCATGAAATCACAAGACAGGCTCAGGCCGAGGCTGAGATTATTGTTGAGGACGCAAGAGAGGACGCAAGAGAAATAAGAAGAAACGCCGTTTCATATGCCGATGATCTTTTAAGCGATGTTGAAGAGGCTGTTACTCAAACTCTCCGCAAGGTTGAGGAGGAGTCTAAGAATGCCCTTAATTCTATAGAAGAAACAACAAACAGCCTTAACGATTTCCTTAATGATGAAATAGACATAATTACCGGAAACAGAGACGAGCTTAAGAATTAAGCGGATTTAAAGCTTTTACATAAAAAATAAGGAGGGGAGGAGAGGCCCCTCTTATTTTTAATAATATTTGGCTGAAATGCTGCAGACGGACTGTTTTATTTTAATATAAGCAGGACAATACAGCAGAGAAAAAAGCTTATAAGGCCGCAGATTATTTTGCCGGTTATGTAAGGCAGACAGGGGAGAGAGCTTTCCTCCAGAAGGGCGGCAGACTGTGCATGGACGCATAAGCCCCCGAAGGAGATTATGAAGCAGAGAAAAGGCAGTTTAAGAGGAGTATTTGTTTCGGCGATCAGCCTGCAGCCGTTTGTCATCTCCAAAATACTTAAGACAAGTCTTTCGGTTAGGGCTTTGTCTATTCCCAAAAGGCTTAATGGGGAGGATATAAGGCGGAGTATGCCCGTAAGACGGGTTATTCTTGTTATTACGGAAAAAAGCACTATAAAGCCGCCTACGGAGATCATGGAGCGGCAGCCGTTTTCTACGGAATGAGAGAGGGCACTGCCGAAGGTTTTGTTAAGGGGTTTGGCCCTGAAGCCGGCGCTTTTGTTTTCAGGGGCGTAAGGCCCAAGAAGCACACCCAGTATAATGGGAGCCGCATAATGGCATATAAGTATAATTAATCCCCCGGAGGGGCTTTTAAGCATAACCGTGCCTACGCTTCCCAAAATAAACAAGGGCCCCGAATTGCTGCAGTAGGCTGAAAGGCGCAGGGCCTCCGGCTTTGAAATAAGCTTGTTTTTATACATTTCCGAAAGAGTTCCTATGCCTATGGGGTAGCCCGAGGTTATTCCGCTTAAGAAAACAAAAAAGCCCTCGGAGGATATATTAAAAATATTTTTTGCAATGGGAGCTGCCGCTTTGCTTATGAAGCTTACAAAGTTAAGGTTTATAAGCAAGGA
>JAJQCI010000229.1 GCA_021202835.1 Clostridiales bacterium
TCTGAGTTCATTTAAAAATATATTATATAAAAATCACTTGACAATTTTCCCTACAAGTGATATTTTTATAACAGTGAGTAGCACTCAGCAAAAGGGAGTGCTAACAAGAAGATTGTATTGAGGTGTAATAACGGGGAAGTGATATTATGGATTTAAGCGGAAGAAAAATAAAAATTTTGGAAGCTATAATCACCGACTATATTAAGACCGGCGATCCCGTAGGTTCCAGAACAATTTCCAAAAAATACCCTTTGGGAATTTCTTCTGCAACTATCAGAAATGAAATGAGTGATTTGGAAGAACTGGGGCTTATATGTCAGCCTCATACCTCGGCAGGGCGAATCCCCTCCGACAAAGGATACAGGCTTTATGTTGACAGGCTTATGAGAAAAAGCTCTCTGCCCCCTGAAGAAAGTCTTTTTCTTCGGGAGCTTATAACGGCAAACATAAGCCACATAGACTATCTTATGGAGCAGACGGCGAAAACTCTCGCACGAATGACAAACTATGCTACGGTAGTCACAGAAGCCAAAGCAGACAACGACAGGCTTAAACATATTTCTCTGGTTCCCGTTGACAATCACAGCCTTGTAATGGTCAGGGTGTCGGAAAACAGAAAAGTAGACAATACTATTTTAAGAGCCGACATAATTCTCGACTTTGATGTTTTAAACCAAATCACGGCGGCTGTTAACAGCTATATAAATACTTACGGCACATCTCCCGTAAGAGACGCCATAAGCGATATTTTAGAGGAATTCGAACCCTATAAGCTTTTGGTTTCGGAGGTTTTCAAGGCCGTATTCAAGGGCAGGGCAAAAAGCTCCGAAATATATACAAGCGGCGTAAACAATATTTTGAACTATCCCGAATTTTCGGATATTTCAAAGGCAAAAAAATTGTTCAGCCTTTTGGAACAGAAAGAGATGCTTTCCGAACTTTTAAACGATAATTCGGAAGATAAAACCGGAGTTCAGATTATTATAGGCGGCGAAAACAATCTTCAGCAGCTTAAGGATCTTTCGATTATTAAAACGAATTATACGCTGGGCAGAGGAAACATAGGCTTTATAGGAATCATAGGCCCTACCAGAATGAATTATTCCCAGGCGGTTTCCGTTTTAAGCGAAATGGTGGACAATCTGAACGAGGTTATAAAAGCACTGACAGGAGGTCAATAAAAAGTGACGGAAGAAAATAAAAAAGACGATTTGAATTTAAACGAAGAAGCAAATGATGAATTAAAAGAAAAAACAGCGGAAAACTCCGCCGAAAAAGAAGCCGAAACAGCCGAAGAGCCCAAAACCGCCGAAGATGTGGCAAATGAAAACACGCCATCCAAGGAGGAACAGCTTGAGGCAAAGATTGCGGAGCTTAACGACAGGCTTCTTCGAAACCTTGCGGAATTTGACAACTACCGCAAGAGAACAACCCTCGAAAAATCGGCTATGTATTCCGCCGGAACAGCCGATGCAGCCGAGAAGCTTCTGCCTGTTTTGGATAACTTCGAAAGAGCCTTATCTTCGGAGAAGGACAAAGAAAACAGCCTTTACAAGGGTGTTGAAATGATATTCAAGCAGATGACGCAGGCCTTTAAGGATATGGGAATTTCCGAAATAGAAGCCGAGGGCCAAACCTTCGACCCCAACTTTCATAATGCGGTTATGCACATAGAAGACGAAAGCTTAGGGGAAAATGTAGTAAGCCAGGTTCTTCAAAAGGGCTATAAATATAATGACAGGGTTATAAGACCCGCAATGGTTCAAGTGGCAAACTGAAAAAAAGTAAATTATATTCTAGGAGGAATTAATAATGGGAAAAATTATAGGTATTGACTTAGGAACAACAAACTCATGTGTGGCAGTTATGGAAGGCGGCCAGCCCGTTGTTATTACAAACAGCGAAGGCTTCAGAACAACCCCCTCTGTAGTGGGCTTCACAAAAACAGGCGAAAGACTTGTAGGCGAAACAGCTAAAAGACAGGCCGTTACAAACGTAGCCGGCACTGTAATTTCAATAAAGCGTCATATGGGCGAGGATTATAAGTTTGAAAACGACGGAAAGAAATATTCTCCTCAGGAAATCTCGGCTATGATTCTTCAGAAGCTTAAGAAGGACGCAGAAAGCTATTTAGGCGAAACAGTAAGCGAAGCTGTTATCACCGTTCCCGCATATTTCACAGACTCTCAGAGACAGGCCACAAAGGACGCAGGCAAGATTGCCGGTTTTGACGTTAAACGTATCATAAACGAGCCTACGGCGGCTGCCCTTGCTTACGGTCTTGAAAACGAAAAGGAACAGAAGATTATGGTTTATGACTTAGGCGGCGGCACATTCGACGTTTCTATTATCGATATTGCCGACGGAACAATTGAGGTTCTTGCCACAGCCGGAAACAACCACTTAGGCGGCGACGATTTCGACCAGAGAATAATAAACTACCTTATAAGCGATTTCAAGTCAAAGGAAGGCATTGACTTATCAAGCGACAAGATGGCTATGCAGAGACTTAAGGAAGCCGCAGAAAAGGCAAAGAAGGAGCTTTCATCCGCAACAACAACAAACATTAACCTTCCTTTCATCACGATGAATCAGGACGGCCCCAAGCATATGGACGTTACTCTTTCGAGAGCTAAGTTCAACGAGCTTACCTCAGACCTTGTAGACGCAACACTGGGCCCCGTTCGTTCAGCTTTAAACGACGCAGATCTTTCGGCCTCAGATCTTGACAAGGTTCTCCTTGTCGGCGGTTCCACAAGAATCCCTGCAGTTCAGGACGAGGTAGCCAAAATAACAGGCAAGGACCCCTTCAAGGGCATCAACCCCGACGAATGTGTTGCTATAGGAGCAGCTATTCAGGGCGGAACCCTCTCAGGCGAAGCAGGCGCAGGCTCTGTTCTCCTTCTGGATGTAACACCTCTTACACTGGGTATCGAAACAGCCGGCGGAGTTGCTACATCACTTATCCCCAGAAACACAACTATCCCTGTAAACAAGAAGCAGGTTTTCTCAACCTATGCCGATAACCAGACAGCAGTTGACATAAACATCGTTCAGGGCGAAAGACCTCTGGCAAAAGACAACAAGTCTTTGGGAATGTTCCGTCTTGACGGTATCCCGGCAGCTCCCAGAGGAATTCCTCAGATTGAAGTAACCTTCGACATCGACGCAAACGGTATCGTTAAGGTAACGGCAAAGGATTTGGGAACAGGCAAACAGCAGGATATCACTATAACCTCCTCAACAAACTTAAGCGATGAAGAAATCGAAAAGGCAGTTAAGGAAGCCGCTCAGTATGCAGAGCAGGACAAAAAGCGTAAGGAAGCCGTAGACGCTAAAAACGAAGCCGAAGCCATAATCTTCCAGACAGAAAAGACCCTTAAGGATTTGGGCGACAAGATTTCTCCCGAAGACAAGGCTAAAATCGAAACAGAGGTTAACAACTTAAAGACTGTTTCAGAGGGCAAGGCTCCCGAAACAATGAACGAAACAGACGTTCAGACAATAAAGGCCGCAACAGAAAGCCTTACAAAGGTTTTAAACGACTTCACAACAAAGCTTTATCAGCAGGCTCAGGCAGCCGGCGTTGACCCCAGCCAGATGGGCGGACAGGGCTATCAGAACGGCGGCGCTGCAGGCGGAAACGACGACATAATTGATCAATAATATAATAAGGACAGATTATAATGGCAGATAAAAGAGATTATTATGAGGTTATGGGCGTTGATAAAAACGCCTCTCAAGACCAGATTAAAAAAGCATACAGAAAAAAAGCCAAGGAATGCCACCCCGACTTTCACCCCGACGACCCTGAGGCCGAAGCTAAATTTAAAGAGCTGAACGAAGCAAACGAGGTTCTTTCAGACCCGGATAAGAGAGCCGCCTATGACCGCTACGGCCACGCCGCCTTTGAACAGGGCGGAGCAGGCGGCGGCTACGGCGGAGGTTTTTCGGGCAGTATGAATATGGACGACATATTCGATATGTTCGGCGGAATATTCGGCGGCGGAGGCAGCCAGCGTCAAAGGCGTAACGGCCCCATGAGGGGTTCCGATATAACCTTAACCTTAGTAATCTCCTTTGAAGAGGCTGTATTCGGCTGCACAAAGAAGGTCAGTGTTGACTCGGTGGCTCCCTGTGAAAAATGTCACGGCAGCGGCGCCAAACCGGGAACCTCTCCCGAGACCTGCCCCACATGCCACGGCTCCGGTATGGAAACAACAATGCGCCAAACCATGTTCGGTATGGCCCAGTCGTCCACAACCTGCCGAACCTGCGGCGGCAGAGGCCAAATTATAAAAGAACCCTGCCCAAGCTGCAACGGAACAGGCCGTGTAAGAAAGTCGGCTATGGTTGATATAAATATTCCGGCAGGAATAAACAACGGCCAGACAATACGCAAGGCAGGCTTCGGCAACGCCGGCACAAACGGCGGCTCAAGCGGCGACCTCTTAATAAGCGTAAGCGTTCGCCCAGCACAAAATTCGTCCGTCAGGAAAACAACATTCTTTCGGATATAAAAATAAGTGTCGTTCAGGCAATTTTAGGCGGCGAAATAACAATTCCCACATTGGACGGCGAAGAAAAATACAACATAAAGCCGGGAACCCAGCCGGAATCTAAAATTTTTCTTAAGGGCAAGGGCGTACCCTTCTTAAGAAATAAAACAAAGAGGGGCGACCACATTGTGACGGTTAAGGTGGAAATACCCACAAACATTTCAGACCGCCAAAAGGAGCTCATAAGAGAGTTTGCCGGTCTTCCCAAAAAAGAAAAATTCACAGACAAGGTAAAAAAAGCACTTTCATAAAAATATAACCACACAGGGGCAGAAAGCAAAATCAAGGCTTTCTGCCCTTCTGTTTTTAGGCTTTTCATTTGCTTCAGTCATATATTTTAATTTTCCCCCATATATTGTAATAAAAATAAAATCAGCCGGAGGATACAGCTTTGAGTGCAAAAATAGTTGTTGTTCAAATGAAGGATTTAGTTAAAAGAGGAATATTCATTGTTTTGGGCATAATCATAATAGCGGCCATTATAATATTTTTAAGCTCTGACAGAGATAAAACAAGCTACATACCGGGCACATATTCCTCTGAAATAATACTGCAGAGCAGTCCCGTTGTTATTGAAGTAACCGTAGATGAAAAATCCATTTTGGATATTGCAATGCTTAACCTGGGAGAAACTCAAGAGGTGTTTTATCCTCTGTTTGAGCCCTCATTTGAGGCGCTGAGGGGTGAAATTCTTTCCTCCCAGTCTGCGGATATAGAAATAACGGAAAACGCCGTAACATCGTCAATACTTTTAGACGCCGTAAAAGCCGCTCTGGCAGAGGCAAAAAAAGAAAAATCTGACACGGAGACAACATCATAAAGAAAAAGTCGGCGGCCTCCTTAAAAAGGGAAAAGCCGCCGGCTTAGTTTTTATATTGTTATTGATAAAGCTTTATCTGGGTGTTATAACTCCTCCGTTGGGAAGTGAATAGGTATCATCGTCAAGCCAGTCGTTTTCGTCAAGGTTTGAATCATAATATATGCAGTAGCCCTTGTCGGCAATATTCGAGAAGCTGTAGTCGCCGTGATTCTCGATATAACCTATATAACAGTCGCCGGTAAGCTGAATTTTATCGTCGCTGCTTGAAAGAACAAGGTTTGCGGTTCCGCTTTGGCCGGGGTTAAGGGCTGTCTTAAGGAAGGAGCCGTTTTTAAGAACAACCGTAACAGAGGCGTTTGTGTTTGAAACTATAGTTCCCTCTGCGTCCTGATTGTCAAATGTAATTGTTGTGTCTGCTCCCTTTGCATAGGCATTCACGGATTTATCGATTCTGCTTCTTAAAAGCATACCGGCAGAGGTGAATGTACAGCCTGTAATATAAATATCTGAATTTACATTAACAACATCGATTATGGGGGTGTCCTTTGAATCTGTTGTAAGGTCACAGTCGGTTATGTTTGTTGTGTTCTTTGTTGTATGGTCCGAAGCATTTTTAGATGTGTCTGTAATCTCTATAAAAGCTCCTGCGGTATCGAATTCGGTATCATCGATATTAACGGTTGTGTTTCCTATGCTCTGTAAGCCTACAGAATCATCTGAACTCAGCTTCGAGCCTACAAGAGTAAGGTTTCCTGCGGTTGTAACAGCCTGAACATCTTCGCCTAAGCCGTTTATTTCGCTGTTCTTTATGGTATACGTTCCCTCTTCGCCGTTAAAGCTTACAGCGGGAACTCCAGTGCCCTTTACCTTTATTGTGGTGTTTAAAACACTTACAACGGAGTTGTCAACAACGAGAATCGAAGCTGAATTGTTTCCCACAGTGGCAATGTCACAGCCTTCCAAAATTACGGTGTTTCCGCCGTCAAGAACACTTATGCCGTTTGAATATTTTCCGTTTGTGTTTATTGAAACCGAATCAGCGCTGAGCTTAGAACCGTCTCTTACTATAATTGCGGAATTAACTCCCGAAGTGCCTGTGTTTACCGAGCTGGCCGAGTCTCCCGATTTTGACACCGACGAATCAGACAAATCGAGACTTCCGCCGTTTGTGATTATAATGCCTGATTTTCCCCTGTCTTCAACAGAAACCCTTTCATCCTTTAAGCTTGCCTCTACGCCGTCAACAAGGTAGTTTGTGTCTATTGATGTTGTTATTGTATATTTGGCATTGGCCGCATCTACGTCAACGCTTATGCTTCCGTCGGTAATTATGCCGCTTTGCTCTTCTTCTATTTCTTCCGAAATATCTCCTGCCTTATAGAAAACAACGGCCATTTCAGCTCTTGTCATTGTGCTCTCGGGCAGAATTAAGCCGTCGGAGCCGCTTACTATGCCTAAGGCTATAAGTGTGCCTACGGCCTCAATCTTGTCGCTGTCAACGTCTCCCGAGTCTGAAAAGCCGGAAATATCCGACGATTTGTTGTCGGCTGTTATAATGCCCTCGTCTTCAAGACACTTAAACAAAAGCTCAAAGGCCTCCTGTCTTGTTATGGCATCCGTAGGGCGGAAAAGCTCAGACGAATTCACAATTCCCACATTTGCCGCCCAAATATAGGCGTCGTCATAATAAATTCCTCTTTCGACGTCCTCGGCCAGCTTTACGATATATGACCCTTCTTCGCCGAATTTTTTATAAAGCATAACCAGAAAATCACATCTTCTTATTGTGGAAGCAGGACGGAAATAGCCGTCTTCAAAGCCGCTTATAACCCCCTCGTTATAAAGTGAATCTATAGCCACATGGGCCCAGTAATATTTATAGGTAACGTCCTTAAAATATTCCGATGCGCCGAAGGAATTAACCTGTGTCAGCATAACAGCCGCCATAGCCGCCGTAAAAATTCTTGCCGGTTTTTTCATGTTCAACACTCTCCTTTGATTAATAATTTTGTTATTTCATAACATATACTTCGTTTAAAATTGCCAAAATTCTGATTTCGCCTTTTATTATTGCTCCCATAACCTCAGCCTCTATATGGAAGGGGACAAAGCTGCCGGCTGCCGTCATAACGGTCAGATTTCCGCTTATGCT
>JAJQCI010000254.1 GCA_021202835.1 Clostridiales bacterium
GTTTTCACATTTATTTCACATTTGTGCTTTCTCTTTCTATAACTCTGTAGCCTAAACGAAGCTGTTTAAAAACATTGCCGCCCTGCATCATCTCAAGAAGCAGCTTACAGGCTTCTTCACCGGCTGTTTCATAATAGAGCTTTACTGTTGAAAGTGAGGGAGTTACAAGCTCCGACATTTGAGTGTTTCCTGTTCCTATAATTTTTATATCCTCGGGGATCGAAAGCCCGAATTCCTTTATAACCTTCATTGCTCCTATGGCAAGACTGTCCGTAGCGCAGAAAACTCCGTCTATGTGTGGTTCAATCTCCAAAATATCCCTCATTCGGGCTGTTCCCGAAGAAAGATTAAATGTTCCTTCTTTAATTATAACAGGGTCGGGTTTTATGCCGTTGTCGGAAAGTGCCTTCAGATAGCCGTCATAGCGGTTTTGACCTGCGGCCTTATCCTTTTTTGTTACTCCTATGTAGGCTATTTTTCGGCAGCCCTTGTCAATCAAGTGGCAGACAGCATAATATGCTCCGTGAAAATCGTCGTTATATACACAGGAAAATTTTTCGGTGTACTGTGAAAGAACAACCATGGGCTTGCCTAACTTTTTCATAGCCTTGTAATGAGCAGGCGTAAAAATTGTTGCTGTTAAAATTACTCCGTCAACATTGCCTGTTTGAAATATGTTAAGATAGTCAACCTCTTTGTCATAGACATTGTCTGTGTTTGCCAAAATTAGGCTGTATTTAGACCCTTCCAAAGCCTTTGTTATTCCGTTTACCATTTTTGACACCGATTCGGAGCTTATTTTAGGCACAATTACCCCTATAATCAAATTTTTCTTTGTTCGCAGACTTTGAGCCGAGGAAGATGGAACATAGCCCGTTTTTGAAACAACCTCTTCTATTTTTTTCTTTTTTTCATCGCTTAAATAGCCGCCGTTAAAATAGCGTGAAACAGCCGCCGGAGAAACCCCGGCCATAGCCGCCACCTCCGATATTTTCATAATTTCCGCCTTCTTTCTGCAATCGATTTCATAATATATGATTATACATCTGTTCAAGCTTTATTGCAACCCTTTTCGGATAATTTTTGTCAAGTAACAAAGACCGGCCTCTATTTTTGCTTAAGAAGCCGGTCTTTGCCGTAAAGTTTAAGTTTAAATATTGTAATTTATTTTATATCCAGAAGCCTTGCACCTGCCTCCGCCGAGCCGTCACAGACCTTTTCAATTTGTGTATAATCATCGGAGTTTGTAACAATAACCGGTGTAACCGTTCTGTAGCCTGAGTTTTTGATTCCCTTAAGGTCTGCTGTAGCTAAAAGATCGCCTTTTTGATTTTCTGTCCGTCTTTAACCTTAATATTAAAGCATTTTCCCTCAAGGTTTACAGTGTCAAGCCCAATGTGAATAAGAAGCTCAACTCCGCCCTTTGACATAAGCCCCAAAGCATGCTTTGTGTCATAAACCATTGTTACCTCTCCGTCAAAGGGAGCGTAAACCTTTCCGTCGGAAGGCTCAACAGCAGCGCCCTGACCTAACATACCTTCTGAAAAAACTCCGTCTCCAACCTCTTTTAAGTCAATAACCTTTCCGTTCATAGGAAGATAAACTGCCTTTGGGTCTGTGTAAGTCTGTGTCTCGCTTTGAGCCGCTGTCTGTGAGCTCTTTTTAAATCTGTCGAATAATCCCATTCTGAATACCTCCTTAAATTATACTATATGGTGAAATCGTTTTCATATATTTATTATAGTCATATTTGCCCTGTTTGTAAATTCATATATTTAACAAAATACGAATATTTTGTTTAGATAAAATTTACAAAATATGAAACCGTTTTCACAATTTGTTTCACATACGTAATTTTTTAATCGGAAACTGCCTCTTTGGGAACTCCGAAAAGCAATGTCAAAACAAAACAGAGGGCTGTTGAAAACAGTGAAATCAAGAAGTAGAACAGAAGCTGTCTGCCTTCGTAGATATCCATAAGATATGACGGAAGAACCGCAAGGCCGTAGGAGTTTGACTGTATATTCAAAATCGAAAGAAATGCTGCGCCGAGACCGGAAGAGAAGAGCATTATTACAAGGGGTCTTAGGTTATATCTCAGCTGAATACCGAAAAGAACAGGCTCACTTATTCCGAAAAGCTGAGAAAGCATAGCACCGATTGCAGTTTGACGGACATTTTCTTTCTTTGATTTTACGAAAAAGGCAAGACAGGTGCCCACATTTGCGAAGCCGTACATAGCGCAGAGGGTTATTACCGGGTTGAAGCCTGTGTTTGCAAGAAGAGAAGTTTCAATCATTGTGTATGTATGATGAAGTCCGGTAATAACAAGCAGGGGATAGGTTGCACCTATTACAAAGCCGCCGATACCGAAGGGTATATGTATAAGCACCTCTACAATTTCAACCAGCTTAAGCTCGATTACGTGCATTACGGGTCCTATGCCTAAAATTACAACAAGGAAGGTTACAAACATAACTATGAAGGGTGTCATAATAAGGTCAAGAGCGTTGGGCATAATTTTTCTCAGCTTCTTTTCAAGGCTTGCTCCTATAAGAGCGGTTAAAATAGCCGTAAGTACACTGCCCTGACAGCCTACAATGGGGATAGCTCCGAAGGCTTTTACTGCCGTAATTCCGCTTGTAGGGTCGGCTACAGAATAGGCATTGGGCAGTGAGGGCGAAACAAGCATTAAGCCCAAAACCAAGCCTATAACAGGCATACCGCCGAAAACCTTATAGGCCGACCAGCATATAATCGCCGGAAGAAAGGCGAAGGCAGTTTCCGTAAGAACGTTTACAAGCAGAATAACATATTCGGGAATCATACTTGAATCTGCTCCGAAAAGTGAAAGTACATTGTCATTGAAAAGACAGCCCTTTAAGCCCAAAAGCAGACCCGTTGCCGCAATTACGGGAATTATGGGAACGAAGATGTCGCCGAGAGTTCTCATAAACCGCTTAATGCCCTTTTGCTGCTGATTGACGGCTTCGCTCTGCTCCTGTTTTGAAACTGTGTTAAGTCCCAAGCCTTCAAGCTCGGCATAAACCTTGTTTACTATACCGCTGCCTAAAATAATTTGGTATTGTCCGGCATTAAAAAATGTTCCCTTTACCATAGGCACGTTTTCAATCCTTTTTTCATCTATGCTGTCCTTATCCTTAACAATAAGCCTGAGCCTTGTGGCGCAGTGTGCCGCAGAAATAATGTTGTCACGTCCTACAATTTCCAAAATTTGACTTGCTGTATCTTTGTAGCTGTTTTCCATAGTGAATCCTCCTCTTTTGGTTTAAAATTTTTAAGGTTTGCTTTTTAACAGTACAGACTGAAAAGGTTTTAATATTAATTTATCACCGCTGATTTCCGCTTCTCCGAAGGTTGTCCATATTTGCTCATAACCACCTTTGGAGAGCTGTTCGACGGTATTCTTGCCGCTGAAATTAAAATAACAGTAAATTTCTTCGGTTTCGGTAAATCTCTTATAGGCAATTACATTTTCACTGCTTTCCGCAGGCTGAATATCTCCGTAAATAAGGCAGTTTCTGTATTTTCCCTTTTGGCGGAAGCCTATCATAGACTTATAAAATTCGTAAATGCTGCCGCTTTTGCCTATTTGGCTTTCGGCATTTATTTTTGGATATTCCTCTGCCATACTAAGCCAAGGTTTATTTTGTGAAAATCCGCCGTATTTTTCATTATTCCAAGGGAAAGGAACACGGGGGTTGTCTCTGCTTCTTAAATTTACGAAATTCAGGGCCTCTTCCTTGCTGTATTCCTCCTGTAAGGAGCGGTAATACTGGTCGATGCTTGACAAATCGTTAAATTCCTCAATGCATTTTCTCTCAAAATTCACCATTCCCAGTTCCTGTCCCTGATAAATAAAGGGCAAACCCTTCAGGAAGAAATACATTGCTCCCAATGTTTTTACGGCATCGGAGTTATTTTGATTTTCCTTTAAATATTTTGTAGTAGCTCTGGGCTGATCGTGATTTTCTATAAAATTTGCACTGAAGCCGTATTTTTGCATAGACAGCTGGCTTTCCATAATCTTTTTGTTTAAATCTGAAATTTTCCAGTCAATTCTTTCATACCACTCACTGCCGGATGCAATATCCAAATCGGCATAGCGGAAGTCAAAAATCACTGAAAAACAGCCATTGTCTCCTATAAAATTTCCAAGCTCATCATATCCCACGCCGGCGGCTTCTGCCACTGTAAAGCAGTTATGGGGCTTAAATGTTTTTTCGTTAAGCTCATTAAGAAAATCAATTATTCCCGGCTGATTTCTCACCGCTTTTGTACATCTTGCAAGGTTATCGGCGCCGTCGGCTTCTCTGTCAGCCCATGTCAAATCCTTTTTTATAAATGTAATAGCGTCAATTCTGAAGCCTGCAATTCCCTTTTCAAGCCACCAATTCACAATTTTGTAAAGATCTTCTCTGAGTTCGGGGTTTTCCCAGTTTAAATCGGGCTGTTTCTTCCCGAAGGAGTGAAAATAAAACTCGTCCCTGCCGGGCACCTTTTCCCATACACTTCCGCCGAAAACAGACCTCCAGTTGTTGGGCGGTTCTTTACCATCTTTAAAAATATAGTAGTCATGATATTTTGACTTGGGATTTTTAAGAGCCGTTTGAAACCACTCGTGTTCGTCGGAAGTGTGATTTATAACCAAATCCATAATTATTTTTATTTTTCTTTTTTCGGCTTCTGAAATAAGCCTGTCCGAATCCTCCATGGTTCCGAACTCTTCGGATATAGCCTTATAATCGGAAATGTCATAGCCGTTATCGTCCATAGGAGATTTATAAATCGGACAAATCCACAGCATAGTCACTCCCAAATCCTTTAAATAATCAAGCTTTTCAGTTATACCCCTCAAGTCTCCTATGCCGTCGCCGTTGCTGTCATAAAAGCTTTTAGGATAAATTTGGTAAATAACCTCTTCCTGCCACCATTGCTTTTCCATACTGTTCCCTCCTCGGTTTTATTATTTTTCGTCTTACAAGTTCATTGTATATTCCGTCGTTTTCCGCTGTTTCGCAGACAGAGTTTGAATATTTTATAAGCTTTCGGCTGCAGTTTCCCATTCCCACTGCAATGCCCACCTCATTCATCATAGAAATATCATTTTCACTGTCGCCGAAGCAAAGAGTATTTTCTCTTCTTATTCCAAGTCTGCTGTTCATAAGCCTCAGAGCACTGCCCTTATTACAGCCTTTGGGAAGAAGTTCCAAATAGAATTTGTCTCTCCACTGTGTTTGCTGAACAATTTCCGCCTTACCCTGCAAAATGCTTTTTACTTTGAAGATTTCAGCTTCATCTCCCAGTAAACAGATTTTGTGAATATTGTTTTTTTCATCTTCAAACCTGTAAAAATTGTTTTCCGGCTTGATTTTATTTTTTAAGATAATCTGTTTTCTCTGCTTTTCCGTAAAGCCTTTATATTTAATTTCCGCATCGGCTTTGTAAAACTCAACCGCTCCGCCGTTCATTAAAATACTATGCTCCGTTTCGGCAGCAGCCGAAAGATTAAACTCACCGGCAAGGCTGATCAACCTTTCCGTCATACTTGAGGAAAATTGTCTACTGAAAATCTTCTCACTGCCGTATTCGATGTAACAGCCGCCGCCGTAAATAATTCCGTCATATGGCAAAGCAAGAACATCTTCCTGTATGGAGGCTCTGTTTCTTCCCGTACAGATTATAACCTTTATACCTTCGTTTCTGCAGGCTTTAAGGGCAAAAACGGCACTTTCTGGAACTCCCGTCACCTCGTCACGAAGTGTTCCGTCAATATCAAAATAAACAGCTTCCGTCATAGCCTCTCTCCTTTCTTTATTTCCTTTGTCTAAAAAGATAATACCATAAAAAAAGAAGCCTTTCAACAGCTTTGGCTCCTTTAAGAAATATGTACTCTTTTTGTTCAAAGTTTCAATTTGAGAAAATATGTTCACTTGCTTTCACGGTGGATAAGATAATTTTGATAAGACAAATATAAATATTCAATAAGTATAAAATAAGGCGTACTGCTTTCATAGTCGATTTTATATTTCACAGGCAGCCTTACGGAATTTATATAAAGATTTTCTTCGCAAAGGGCAGCAAGCCTGTTGTTTGCCAGTGCGGTAATTGAAACTGTTTGAATATTGCCTGTTCTTAAAGCTCTTGCAAGCTCCACTACTGTTTCCGACTCTCCCGAAAGAGAAATTATGATTACCAAATCTTTGCTTGAAGCAATTTTTTTCAAGCCGTAGCACATATCGTGGCCATGAAGATTGATTATTTCCCTTGCCGGAAGGAAAATTCTTTTCATTTCGCTTGCCGCTCTTGCCTGAGATGAACCGCTTCCGAAAACAAAAACTCTTTTGGCAGAATACAGCTTTTCGAAAAATGAAGTGAGATTTTTCTTGTTTAAATCGTCCATCATTTTATGATAGCTGTCTGTCATAGTCTGCAAAATTCCTTTAACAGCTCCCTCCTGCTCCTGCATCTCGATTTTAAGCCTTGCCTTTAATTCACTGTAGCCCGACAAGCCCAGCTTTTGGGCAAACCTTACAAGCAAGGTTTTGGAGACATTACAGTCGGAGGCAAACTCATCAATTGTTTTTTTCACGCAGTCCCTATAGTGTTCCGTTAAGTAATGACAAACATATTTTTCGTTTTCGCTGAAATCTTCATAATAATAGTTTAAAAGCTCATCAACTCTCATTTACATCATTCTCCTGTTTGTGTACATATTCAAGATAACGAACCGACAAAATATCAAGCAAAATATAAAAAGCCGCAACCATTTCATAAGACTGCTACGCTGAAAGGCAAACATATACCCTATTTGCCATTTGGCTCACTGTTTTTGTTCCAACGTATAAATTCTCACGGCAAAGCCTTGCCAAGGAGTTGTTTTTCCACCTTGTAAGGGAAACAGTGTTAATTCCCGTTTTTTGAACGGTCTTGACGATTTTCAAGGCTTCGCCGCTTTCCCCTGAAAGTGATATTGCAATAAAAATATCATCTTCCTTAAATCTTTTAAGGGCAAACTCAGCCTCTCCCAAATCAAACAGCTCAACACAGCACTTCCCGAAGGTTATGAAAATTCTTTTAAATTCCTCGGCAATAGTCTTCTGCTCGTTTCCCGAACCATACAAATAAACGGTTTCCGCCCTGTAAATGCTTTCGCAGATTTCACTGTATTCATTCTTTTTAAGCTCATCAATCATTAAATGATATTCCCTTAAAATATCTCCTAAATCATATAAGCCCAAACCGCCTGCTCCGTCATCTTTCTTCCTGTTAAGAAGAAGCTTAAACTCCGAAAAGCTGTCAATCCCCAGCTTCTTCATAAATCTGACCAGGGTCGTCCTCGAAACGTGAAGATAAGCCGCAAGTTGAGTGCTGTTCATTCCCTTTACAGCCCTTTTGTCTTTAAAAATATTTTCGGCCATTTCCCTGTCATTAACCGTCAAACTGTCATAATTCTTATTGATAAGCTCTTCAAGATTCACAAAACCACCTCAAAACCATTTTCT
>JAJQCI010000339.1:0-1864 GCA_021202835.1 Clostridiales bacterium
AACGGAACAAAGCAGTCCATATCCGATCTGTACTGATTAATGTCAACAACGGCTACGTATTCATCGGTAACACCAACCTGTACATTATACGCAGGCAAAAGCTGATCATTCCCCATATAATCAGATTTTATCCTCATAAATGTTGCCGAGTGGTCTGTCTTTGAATAGCTGTTCCTGCCCGGTCTGCAAATGTCGATTTTCTCAACGTATTCCTCCGGCTTTGATGTGTACTCCATAAGCTTTTCGTAATGTCTTTGCTGTTGTGTTTTTCTATGACCTCTGCCGTGAACAAAGCTGTTGGTATCAATCTTAAAAATCTCTGCATACCTCAAAGTTATTTCTTTCAATTCCTCCGGAACATACTCTGTGTTAGTCTGTATTTTTATCCCACTGAATGCAAGTGTTTCATTTATCTCGTTTAACAATGTGGTTATCTTTTCGAATAGCCTATATCGTGATTTTTCCGTTGCCTTCTTCCACACCCAACTGTATTTGTTGGCATTGGCTTCAAACTTTGACCCGTCTACCGTGAATTTGTTTCCTCTTTGAATTTTATTAGTAGAAACAAATTCACGGCATGTGGTTCAAATCAACACTTTCTTCTTCAAATATTTTCTTGTTGACATCGTTAAAAATCTCCTCAATGGAATCGGATAGAACATCATTTATAAAATTTTCAAAGGTTTTGTATGAAGGTGTTTCATTATCCATCAAGTACATAAATCTGATGTTTGTTTTGCAGTTGTCCTCAAGTTCTCGGAGTGAGATATATCCTTCTGACATAAATCCAAAAAGTACTGTTTTTAACATGTCGACTGAATTATATCTGTTTCGTCCCGTATAATGCTTCGGAACATTTTTCAGATACTTTTTTAAATCCATTCCCTCCATAAACTTGTCAAACGTTAAAACCGGATCGTTTATGTCTAAAAAATCTGAAATAAACATTGGCAATCTGCCCTGTTTTGGTGTATAATTGTTTTTAGCGGTAAGTTTTTTTATCATACATCTATTTTACCACAAAAAGAGGATTTCTGCTCATTAATCTGAGTAAAAATCCTCTTTATTTGTTTGGACTGTTTTTTCACAGCCCCTTGTGTCTTTATATTAGTATTCGATTTTTATAAGTTTTTGTTAAGATATTCCTCTGCATAATGTGCCGCAACCGCTCCGTCGGATACGGCTGTTACTACCTGCCGCAGGGCTTTGGTGCGAACATCGCCTACCGCAAAAACACCGAGAATATTGGTTCGGGTGGTTTCATCGGCGATTATATAGCCGGAGCGGTCAAGGTTCAGCTGGTTTTTTACAAATTCTGTGGAAGGCTTGCGTCCTACGCTTATGAAAACTCCGTCACAGGGAAGGTTTGTTTCTTCACCGGCTTTCAAATTTTTAAGGTGAACACCTGTTACTTTTTCACTGTGAAGTAGTTCGGTTACTGTGCTGTTCCAGACAAATTCAATGTTATTTGCTTTGAACAGGGGTTCGTGGTAGATTTTTTCTGCCCGTAAGGTGTCTCGGCGGTGAACAAGAATTACCTTTTCACAAATTCGGGAAAGTATGAGAGCGTCCGCAGCGGCGCTGTTTCCTCCGCCTACAATTACCACGGTTTTTCCCTTGTAAAACATACCGTCACAGGCAGCGCAGTAGTTTACACCTTTTCCGATTAATTCCTTTTCATTTTCAACTCCAAGTTCCCGGGGACTTGCTCCTGTTGCAATAACAACGGTTTTTCCATACAAAATACCATCGGTTGTTTTAACCTTTTTAACTTTATCGGAAAGCTCCAATGCTGTTACCTCGGTCAGTAAGGTTTTTACGCCGAAGCGTTTTCCCCCTTTTTTCATCTTTTCGCCCAGAGTAA
>JAJQCI010000339.1:1874-6762 GCA_021202835.1 Clostridiales bacterium
AAGCCGTCTCTGCCATCTTCAAAACCGGGGTAGTTGTCAATCTGCTCAGTCAGTGCCATTTGACCGCCTGCCGAAAGCTTTTCAAGAACAATTGTGTCAAGTCCGGCTCTTGCTCCGTAGAGAGCCGCCGTATATCCGCCGGGGCCGCCGCCTACTATAATCATATCGTAAATCCGGGTTTCATCTTCTGATGAATTCTCGCCTTGAGGCAGAGTTTCTTCTATAAAGGCTTCTAACTGTGCTCTTGATTCGGGAGCAACTATTGAGCCTAAAACCTGTTCATTCTGATAAATAAGCAAGGTGGGAATAACCTCAATCTGTTCTTTCCTTGCAAGTTCCGGTTCGTCATCAATATTAATTACACCGAAAATCAAGTCATGGCTGTATTTCTCCGCCGCTGCTTCAAAGGCAGGAGCCAAACGCCGGCAGTAGGAACACCAAGGCGCAGAAAATTCAGCCAAAACAGGCTTGCTGCCGTTTATATAATTTTCATAATTTTCCGAGTTCATATTTATAATTGACATTGCTTTGCCCTCCTTTATCTTTCGTTAATTGTATTATACCCGTTTTATAGATTTATTTCAGTGATATTGTCACTTAAAATATTTCTCTCAAAAGGCATAAAAACAGCTCAGCAATTACTTTCCTGTGCTGTGATAATTTACACAGTGGATTGTAATCTGCTGAGCTGAATAAACTGCTGTTTTTGACTCTTAGGCGTATGCATCTTCCTTGCTCAGGGCAAAATAAGCATTTGCTTCCGTTTTTGTTAAATTAAATTTTTTCATAATACGTTCCAGAATTTCCGACTCTTTACAGCCCATCTCCTGATAAGTATCGATTCTTTCTAAAACTGCCGTTTCTCTTCTCATATCTTCCAGCGCTTTACACATATTCCGAATGCCTCCTTCCGATTCTTTAAAATGACGAACTCGCTTCGCCAAAACATCAAAATACATCTCATCTGCAGATTTGCACTTGAAATCATGCATTAATTTCCCAATGGGCTGTTCCTCATTGTTATATTCACCGTTAATAAAATAGATATGTCTATTGTCACCCAACGGAGAATTATCGTCTGCATCTTTCATCATATAATGATGCAGTGCTTTTCCGTCTCCGACGGTATCCTTTTCGGTAAAGAATATTACATATGTGGGAACAAGCTTATCGTAAGATTCACCTTTTTTCAGCAGAGTAGAATCCAACAAACTGCTGTAATAACGGGAACGAAGCCGCAAATTGCCTTGATCTTCTCTTTGAATTTCACAATTATACAGGTTATTTTCGCTGTCCTCAGCCGATATATCCAAACGTATTGAATGACCTTCAAGGCTCTTAATTTCTCTCTGTCTGATTATTGTTTTTACCTTTATATCATTACGGTTCAAAACTATATTTAAAAGGAGCTCTGTACATTCATAATTATGTTCAAAAACAGCCCCGAAAAAATCATCGTCAAAAAGCATAAAATTCTTCAAACGCTCAAGATCTAACTTATGCAGCCGTTCTGAATTGTACAACATTAATCATCACCTTTCACACAAGTGCATATACTGCATCTATCCTATTAATAGCTTAACACAATTTCTTCATTTATTCAAGGTTTGATTTGAAATGAATCAAGAACAAAGGGCGGAAAGCAGAGTTTAAAATCTGTTTTCCACCCTTTTCCATTGTGGGGAGTTTATACTGTTTTAAAGGAAATATTTTAATAATTTTCTTTTCTTACTTCAAAATAAGACTGGGGATGTTTGCATACAGGGCAGATGTCCGGAGCTTTTGTGCCTATTACCATATGGCCGCAATTACGGCATTCCCACAGGGTTACGCCGCTTTTCTCGAAAACTTCTTTTGCTTCCACATTATGGAGAAGCTTGCGGTAGCGTTCTTCATGAGATTTTTCGATGGCCGCAACACCTCTGAACTGCTCCGCAAGGTCATGGAAGCCTTCTTCATCGGCGTCCTTTGCCATACGGTCATACATATCAGTCCATTCGTAGTTTTCGCCCTCTGCTGCGGCAAGAAGATTTGTCGCTGTGTCGCCTACTTCGCCCAAAGCCTTAAACCAAAGCTCTGCGTGTTCCTTTTCATTTGCGGCGGTTTTCAAAAACAGCTCTGAAATCTGCTCAAAGCCTGCCTTTTTAGCAACGCTTGCAAAGAAGGTATATTTGTTTCTTGCCTGAGATTCTCCTGCAAAGGCCTCCCAAAGATTCTTTTCCGTTTTTGTTCCGGCATAGGGGTTTTTAGCTTCAGCCGGAGCTTCTTCGATTTTAACAAACTTGCTTGCCGGCTGTTTGCATACCGGGCAGATAAAGTCATCTGTTATAGGACCTTCATGAATATAACCGCATACTGTACATTTCCATTTTTCCATTTTCGTTACCTCCGTTTTATCGTTAAATTTTATGGTGTTTAATAAGTTGTCAACAATTTCTTTGTCTATTCCGGGAAAGTCCCGAACAGACTGTAAAAATTCTTTTGTGTTGCCGCTTTGAGGCAGCATATATCCCCCTTCACGGCACAAATCTTCTGCCATAAGCCGGCTTGATTTTTCAATAGCTTTGCTTAATCTGTCGGGCAGAGCCGAAGCTGTAATTTCCGCCTGTGTTTTACTTATTATAAGGCTTCTTAAGGCTTCCGTTACCCTTTCTTCCTTTGGCTGTTGAGGGGGAAGCTCCTTTGGCATCATTGAAATTGCCGAGGAAGGGCAGGCATCGGCACAGGCTCCGCAGCCTATACATTTATCCTTATCGATAATGCTGTCCTCTGTGTCCGTTGCTCCCGTAGGGCAGACATAAAGGCAGAGACAGTCTTTTGTACAAAGTCTTAAATTTCTTACAGCATATTTTTCAGCCATTATACAGCCCTCCCCTCGATTTTTTCAAACTTCCATGAGGGAACCTTACACACAGGGCAAACCTCAGGCGGATTATCTCCAACATAGACAAAACCGCAGATAGTACAAACATATACATTTGTGTTTTCAAGCATTTTCCCGCCTTCTGTTTTATAACGCAAAAGCAGCGACCGCAGCATTCTTGTAACCTTTTCGCTCCAAACAAGACTTCGGAGAGCACTTCTGTCACCTTTTTCGGAAGCGGCGGCATTTGCATAGGGGTATCCTTGGGATAAATCCATTTCAATAAGTTCAAGCAGCTTTTCCCTGTTCGGCTCTTCTGCCGGTTCTGCCTTTGAGCCGAAAAATTCGGCAAGCTTTTTAAATTTCTCCGACTGCTCAAAAAGATACTGCTTTTCACAGCCCCTTGCTAAATTAGAACATATAACACTCATTTCCATAGGTGAAAGCTCTTTGTCAATATGAAGGCTTTCCGAATCTTCCGAAGGTTTATGAAAAGTGTTTTTCGCTTCCTTCTGTAAATAGAAATCGTCCTTTCCGGCTCCGCATATAGGACATTTAAAGTCATCGGGAATATACTCCCACTTTGTTCCCGGGGCAATTCCGGCTTCCGGAAAGCCCACAGCTTCATCATACACATAAGAGCAAATTGAACATACATATTTTGCCATAACTTTTTCGCCTCCTTTTATAGTAATAATAGCAGATTAATGCTTAAAGTTCTGTGATATTGTCACTGATAAAAGAGTTTTTTAACAGTGACCGTGTCTGCATTCATGATTGTGATGATGGTGTCCGTGTCCACCGCAGCCTTCGCCGTGATGATGTTCGCCATGGTGGTGTTCATCGTGGTGACTGCATTTTACATTGGGATTATATTCAAGACTTCCGGCAAGAAATGCATGAACAGCTGCATCCGTATCTCCGGCTGCTCCGCCGTAAAGCGTTATTCCCACTGCCTTAAGGGCTTCCTGTGCACCTCCGCCGATTCCTCCGCAAATAAGCACGTCCGCCTTTAATGCACTCAATACCTCGGCTAAAGCACCGTGACCGCTGCCGTTTGTATCAACAATCTCAGAGGAAACAATTTTCTTGTCCTCAATGTCATAAATTTTAAACTGCTCCGTATGGCCGAAGTGCTGAAAAATTTCACCGTTTTCGTAAGTTACCGCTATTCTCATAATATTCGCTCCTTTCGCCTTGTTAAATTTTTTGTGTATTTCTTCTTTATAACAGTCTTTCGAATAGCAGAAGCTGTTTTTGCCGCTGCAAAGACGGTATTCGCCGCCCTTGATTTTTAAAGGCAAGCCCTCAACAAGCATATCCGCAAGCTTTTTTCGGGCATTTTCATAAATTTTCTGTGCCGTAGTCCTTGCCACCTGCATACGCTTGCTGCACTGCTCCTGAGATAAGCCTTCCTTGTCAATAAGACGAATTGTTTCAAATTCATCCAATGTCATAATAATTGCTTCTTTTTCTTCTTCACTGTTTGCCGGGATAAATTCCGCTGTCTGCGGAAAGCGGCAGATCATTCTGCATTTTGTAGGTCTCGGCATTAAATCACTCCCTTTTATTGCGTCCTTAAGCTTATTATAACAAAGTTAATGGCATATGTCAACAATTGTTATTGACATATGCCATTAAAAATGTTATACTTTAAATATGAAAAGTTGAAACAAAGCAGGTGATTAAAAATGAATTTTAAGGAATATTTTCCCATATGGGACAAGCTGACACCGTCTCAGCAAAACAGACTTCTTGCTGTTTCGTCAAAAAGAACATTTAAAAAGGGTCAGATAATACATAACGGACTGACAGACTGCACAGGGCTTTTTCTGGTTCGGTCAGGTCAGCTCAGAGCATACACAGTTTCAGACGAGGGGAGAGAAATAACAATTTACCGTCTTCTTGAAAGGGACATTTGTCTTTTTTCCGCATCCTGTATTATGAGAAACATTCAGTTTGATATAACAATCGAAGCCGAAAAGGATACGGAGGCTTGGCTTATACCGGCTGAAACCTATAAGG
>JAJQCI010000339.1:6821-7450 GCA_021202835.1 Clostridiales bacterium
CATGAAATCATAGCCAACCATTTGGGAACCGCTCGTGAGGTGGTAACGAGAATGTTAAGATATTTTCAGAATGAGGGGCTTGTTAAGCTTTCAAGGGGAGCAATCGAACTGATAAACCCAAAGGAACTTGAAAAAATAAAGGATAAATAAAAATGCCTGCTGTATTCCTTATGGAAAGAATACAACAGACAACATACTTAAAGTAATTCGAGAATTTGTCTTTTCGGCATTGCCCCCACAGCCTGATTTGTCACCCTTCCGTTTTTAACTACCATAAGTGTGGGAATACTCATAATATTAAATTCGGAAGCAAGCTCCGGCTGTTCATCTACGTTGATTTTGCCGACCTTAATGTCGGTTCTCTCAGCGGCTATTTCCTCCAAAACAGGGCCTACCATACGGCAGGGACCGCACCAGCTTGCCCAAAAATCCAAAAGTACGGGTTTGTCAGATGCCAAAACCTCAGTTTTAAAATTATTTATATTTATCTCTGTTGTTTTCATGTGCATTCCTCCGTTCTGTATTTTATGATTAAATTATATCAGAATTGAAAGTGCATTTCCGTGATGTTGTCACAAAATTATTATGGCTGCAATTGAGAAAAACATTTACAGAGATTTGGACTATAC
>JAJQCI010000271.1:0-2299 GCA_021202835.1 Clostridiales bacterium
GTATTTTATAATAAGGCTTTCGGCAAGGCTCTCCGCCGTGGCCTTGTCTTCACCTATTACTGCCGCTATGCTGCCGATTTCAACAGCTTCCCCTGCCGCAAAGAGAATAGCTTCAACAGCAGCCTCCATTTCGCCCAGCTTCATATCCTCAACCCCCTTTTTAATCTCCTTACCTACCTTAACCCCTTCACTTACGCTGCATGAATATGTCTGAAAGACGCTTTCTTCCGGCTTTTCGCCAAAATCTTCCTCTGTTTCGGCCTCCGGTTCTTCACAGGCTTCCCCCTCATATTCCGCTTCTCCATCTTCATTCGGTGTTTCGCAGGCTTCCTCGGCCGGTTCATCATCTGACTCTGACTGCTCTTTAACCTCACCGGCTGTTTCGTCTTCCTTTACCTCTTCGGTAAAGGCTTCGCCTGCCGTTTCTTCATAGTCTTTTTCGGAAGCCCCCTCTTCGGCGGCTTCCTCCCAAGCATTATCTTCACTGCAGGTCAAAGCTTCCGTTTCTGCTTCGGCTTCATTCTTCCCTCTGCGAAACAGCCTCAGAAGCCGTCTTACGAGTAATATAAATTTTTCCGAAAATATCTTCCTGAACAGTTTCAACATAATTTTCTCTTATAAGCTCCAATAAAGCCAAAAACGTTGTTATCATTTCCGACTTTGTATAATTTTTTCCGAAAAGCTCTGAAAATTCGATGCTTTCCTTTACATTTAGACAGTTCTTGATGTGCTCCTGCTTATCCTCAAGTGTAAAGGGGTCTTTAACAACAGAGTCAAAGCCGCTTCTCACCTGATCGACCTTAAGCTCTCTCCGCCGCATAACGTCCAGAAAGGCTCTGTAAAGCATATCTCCGTCAACGCCGTTTAAAATGTCGGAAATATCCTTTTCCTCTTCACGGCCTAAAATTTCTTCCTTAATGGCGTTGTCAGGCTCTTTAAAAACAGGATAAAGCCTTTCCTGCTGACGAAGGTCCAAATCTTCGGCGGCTTCCTTATACTGTTTATATTCAAGAAGCCTTCTTACAAGCTCCTCTCTGGGGTCCTCTCCTTCCTCCTCATCATCTGTTTCCTTTGCCGGAAGAAGAACCTTTGACTTTATCTCCAAAAGAGTCGAGGCCATAAGAATGAATTCGCTCAGATTGTCAAGATTAATTTCCTTTAGAAGAGACAAATATTCAAGGTAGGAGTCGGTCAGCTCCGCTATGGGAATATTGTATATATCTATTTTGTGTTTTTCAATAAGGTGGAGAAGAAGGTCAAGAGGGCCTTCAAAATTCTCCAGCTTAAAGGTTATGCTGTCCATAAAACCACCTTAAAACAAGGGGCTTAAAATAAAGCCCACAACATTTCCCACAAGCCCCATTAAAATCAAAAACACAAGAACATACTGCAAAATTTTCTCCATCTGGTTGTATTTCAAAACATTGTTCGGAGAAAGCAGCGCAGTAAGCATTTTATGTCCGTTTAAGGGATAAACGGGAATAATGTTATAAAGGGCAAAGGCCATAGCCCTGTAGCCCAGGGTATACAAAAAAAGTGATATATAACTGTTTCCCGTCAAAGAATAGGCCACAGGCTGAAGCTTCAAAACAGCAAGGCCGTAAACAAACCCGGCGGCTATGGGCACAAGAGCCGTAACAACAGCCCCCGTTTTTTTATTTTTATAGCCGTAGGTGCTGGTTCTGACAGGCTGACCCCAGCCGAAGCCGAAAATAACAAAGAGAATAAAGCCTATAGGCTCAAAATGCTTTTTAGGGTTTAGGCTCACCATACCGTTTATTTTCGGGGTGTTGTCTCCCAAAAGATAAGATGTTAAAGCCGTCAAAAAACCGTGAACCGTTATTATTATAAAGCCGCAGACTATTCGTATAACATAATTTAACATAACTGTAGGAAATGCCATTTGCAACGCCCCTTTACAATATTCTTTTAAACTTCTTTTCTATTTCATATTTTGACATCTTTATAATCGTAGGTCTGCCGTGAGGGCAGTTGAAGGGGTTTTCAAGCTTCAATAAATCCTCGATTAATGCCTTTGCTTCGGCGTAGTTTAAAACATTGTTTCCCTTAACCGCCGCCTTGCAGCTCATAGAGGCTATTTTGTCCTGTTTAAGGTCAAAGCCGTCTCTTATGGTTCCGTCGCTTAAATTATCCACTATATCCATAAAGAAAACTGGGTTTGCCGTTCCGTCAAATATAAAGGGTACGGCCCTTATAGCGTAGGTGTTCCGCCCGAAGGCCTCGACGTCAAAGCCTATTGACTTGAAAAGCTCTGCGTTTTCCTCAATTGTCTTTTTCT
>JAJQCI010000271.1:2309-7440 GCA_021202835.1 Clostridiales bacterium
AGGTTACATTTACGGTGACAGGCTCCAAAAGAAGCTGTGAAGCAGCCTGCCCCTCTTTCAGGGCTTTTGTAAGCCTTTCATAGAGAACCTTTTCGTGGGCGGCGTGCTGGTCTATGAAATAAAGCTCGTTTCCCTGTTCCACAAGCCAGTATGTAAAGAAAACCTGCCCTATTATTTTATAATTGTGGAAGAAAGGCTTTTTAGGCGGAAATGTAGGCATTTTGGGTATCTCAGGCTTTTTCTCGGCTTTTGTCTCGGCCTTGTTTTCGGGTTTAGTGCCTTCCTTTCCCCTTATCTCCGCCACCACCTCTTTAAGGGGCTTAACGATTTCCTCTGCCTTGGGCTCGTTTAAAACCATTTTCAAAGGCTCCGCAGGAGTGTCGTCATAGCTCTGCTCAAGAGGCTTTACTCTGAATTTTGGCTTTTCAGCCCTTATTTTGTCTTTTTCGGCCTTTTCCTCTTTTTGCTCTATTTCCTTTAAAACCTCGTCAAGGTCAATAGTTATTTCCTCTGCGCTTACCGACTTGATTCCCGTTATTTCCGAAAAGCTCTTTTTTTCTTCCTCTTCTTCCTCTCCTCCGGGAATCAAAATTTCCTTTTTAAGAACCTTTGCCATAGCTTCGGAAACAAACTCGAACATAAAATTGTCGTTGTTAAACCTGACCTCAAGCTTAGTAGGGTGAACATTTACGTCAACAGCCCCTGCCGGAGGTATTAAATCCACTATAAAAACAGGAAATCTTCCCCCCATAAGAAAGCCCTTATAGCCTTCTTCCGCCGCCTTTGTCAAAATATCGCTTCTTATAAATCTTCCGTTTAAATAAAAATATTCAAAGCTTCTGTTTCCCCTTGAAGCCTCGGGCTTGGCTATGAAGCCGTTTAGCCTCCAGCCCTCCTTTTCGGCTTTTACAGGCAGAAAAGCCCTTACTGCGTCTCTTCCCAAAATTCCGTAGGCCGTTGTTTTTAAATCTCCCCTGCCGTTGGTCTGCATTATGATAATATTGTTGTTCATAAGCTTAAAGGCAATTTCCGGGTGGTCCAAAGCCATTTTGTTTACAACATCGGCAACATAACTGCCTTCGGTTGAATTTCTCTTCAAAAACTTTTTTCTTGCCGGAGTGTTGTAAAACAGGTTTTTAACCTGAATTATGGTTCCCTCCGAAGCGGCGGCGTCCTTCATTTCTTCAACGGCACCGCCGTTTATTTTAATATAAGCTCCCGTTTTGGCGCCCTTTGTCTTTGTTGACATTTCAAGCTGAGAAACGCTTGCTATACTGGCTAAGGCCTCACCTCTGAAGCCGAGGGTCGAAATATCATAAAGGTCGTCAAATTCGTTTATCTTGCTTGTTGCGTGACGAAGAAAGGCCGTTTTGACGTCCTCTTTGGGTATGCCGCAGCCGTTGTCCATAACTGAAATAAGGCTTGTTCCTCCGTCCTTAATGGATATCATAATAAGGCTTGCCCCGGCGTCGATTGAGTTTTCAACAAGCTCCTTAACAACAGAAGCCGGCCTTTCAATAACCTCTCCCGCAGCAATCTTGTTTATTAAATTATTGTCAAGCAAATGTATTTTATTCATGTTTCAGCCTTCTTTTTCCGTAACGGTTCAGCTGTGTTCCGCAAGCAGACGCTTTGCAAGCTGTTTGGCGCTCCGCCCGTGCAGAGCACGGCTGAACCGTTGCCTTTTTCCTTACATCTTATTTTTCGATCTTACTTTTCAAATCATATAAAACCGATATTGCTTCAAGAGGTGTTAAATTATTAAGGTCAAGTTCGGAAATCGCTTTAACAACAGCCTCTTTTCTGCCCTCTTCAATTCTAAGCTTAAGAGGTTCAACAGGATCAATGTCATATTCCGAAACAGCGCCGAAGCTTACGTTTATTCCCGATTTTTCAATTAGGCCTTTCAATATGCTTTCGGCCCTGTCTATTACACTTCGGGGAACCCCGGCCAGTCTGGCAACATGTATGCCGTAGCTTTTGTCCGTTCCCCCTCTGATTATTTTTCTCAGAAAAATAACGTCCTCTCCCTTTTCCTCAACTGCAACGCAGTAATTTTTAACCCCATCTACCCTGCCCTCAAGGTCGGTGAGCTCGTGATAATGTGTGGCGAAAAGAGTTCTCGCCCCCAGCTTTTTGGGCTCCGCTATATATTCCAAAACAGCCCATGCTATGGAAAGGCCGTCATAGGTAGATGTTCCCCTTCCTATTTCGTCCAAAATAAGAAGTGACTTTTTAGTGGCATTGTTTAAAATGTTGGCCACTTCAGCCATTTCAATCATAAACGTGCTCTGGCCTGTGGCCAAATCGTCGGAGGCTCCCACTCTTGTAAATATCCTGTCGCAGATTCCTATTACGGCGCTTGAGGCAGGAATAAAGCTGCCTATCTGGGCCATAAGAACAAGAAGGGCCGTCTGGCGCATATATGTTGACTTTCCGGCCATATTGGGGCCTGTTACAATTAAAAGCCTGTTTTCGCCGCAGTCAATTTCGGTGTCGTTGGGAATAAAGGCTTCCTTTCCCGTAATTTCGACAACAGGGTGTCTGCCCCCTTTAATGTCTATAACGTCACCGTCGTTTACAACAGGGCGGCAGTAGTTGTTTTTGTCTGCCACTTCGCCCAGAGAACACAAAACGTCGGTAAGTGAAAGAATTTCAGCCGTTTTCTGTATTCTGCTGATTTCCGAAGCTACCTTGTTTCTTACGGAGCAGAAAATATCATATTCCAAATCAACAACCTTTTCCTCTGCCCCTAAAATAACGTCTTCAATCTCCTTAAGCTCGGAGGTAATATATCTTTCCGCTCCGGTAAGTGTCTGTTTTCTTATATATCTCTCCGGCGCCAAATCCTTGTATGAATTTGTAACCTCAATAAAATAGCCGAAAACCTTGTTATATTTTATTCTCAGGTTCTTAATTCCCGTTTTTTCTCTTTCCTCGGCTTCCAGCTGGGCGACCCACTTTGAGCCGTTTTCTTTAGCCTCGTTAAGCCTGTCGGTTTCACTGTCATAGCCTTTTTTAATAAGACCGCCCTCTCTCAGGCTGAAGGGGGCGTCCTCGTTTATTGCGCCGTCAAGAAGCTCATAAACGTCTGTCAGAAGGTCAAGCATTTCTCCCAAATTTTTCACATAATCCGAAGGAAAGCCCTCTAAAAGAGATTTTATATGGGGAAGATTTTTAAATGAACCCTTAAGGCTGTTTAAATCCCTTGCGTTTGCAGTCATATAAACAACCTTTCCCATTATTCTTTCTATATCGTGAACCGTGTTTAAATATTCCCTCAGCTCTTCCCTGTCTATAACATTGTCTCTGAAGGCCTCAACACCGTCCTGCCTTTTGTTTATTTCGGCTGCGTCTATAAGAGGTTGTTCAAGCCACTTTCTCAAAAGCCTTGCCCCTGCGGCGGTTTTTGTTTTGTCTAAAACCCAAAGAAGGGAGCCTTTTTTGCTCTTATCTCTTATTGTGCAGGTCAGCTCAAGGTTTTTTCTCGAGGAAATGTCCAAAATCATATAATTGGTGTCGGAATAATATTTTATGGTTCTTATATTAGACAGATTATTTTTCTGTGTTTCGTAAAGATATTCCAAAAGGGCTCCGCTTGAACACACCGAAAGAGGCTTGTCATCAAGGCCTAAGCCGGTAAGATTGTGAAGCCCCAAATGATTTAATATTTTACGCTCCGAATTGTCTTTAGTGAAGGCCCAGTCATAATATTTTTCACATTTAAGGTCAAAAATACTCCTTACGGCTTCGGTCACACTGTTTTCGGAGTTTACTATAATCTGACTGGGGCTGTATTTGGCTATTTCGTCAATAACATTGTTGTCCTCTCCGCCGACAATTTGGGATGTCAAAAATTCTCCCGTAGTAACGTCACAGGCCGAAACCCCTACTCCCTCGTTTTCAAAACAAAGGCACATAATATAATTGTTTTTGCCCTCATCAAGAGAGTTGTCATCCATAACCGTTCCCGGTGTTACAACCCTAATAACATCACGTTTAACAAGATTTTTTGTATATTTGGGGTTTTCGGTCTGCTCACATATAGCCACCTTATAGCCCTTTGAAATAAGCTTGGCAATATAGCTGTCGGCAGAATGAAAGGGCACGCCGCACATAGGCGCCCTTTCCGCTGCACCGCATGACTTCCCCGTTAAGGTTAAGCCCAGCTCCTTTGAGGCCGTCTTTGCATCATCGAAAAACAGCTCATAGAAATCTCCCAGACGGAAAAACAAAAGACAGTCCTTATATTTACTTTTTATGTCCAAATACTGCTCCATCATGGGAGTATATCCTGCCATTTTTTACCTCCGATCAGTGACAGCCGGAACAGCCGGAACAGTCGCCCGTACAGGAGTCTTCTCCTAAAACAGTGGCTTTTATAATGTTTAAAACCTGAGTCACATAATTGTTAAAGCGTGACTCACAGTTTATAAGCTCTTCAATAACCTTGTCCTTCTGAAGCTTTTCCATAGCCTCACGAAGCTCTTCGTTTGCCGCCTTAAAGTCTTCTCCGCTTGTGTCGTTTGACATAAGCTCCTCTACCCTTCTGTGTTTTTCATTGTAGGTAAAAAGTGTCTCTCTCGCTTCCATATCGTTGTCAAAAGCCGCTCTTGCCGCTTCAAGCCTTGCCGAAAGGGGTGAAGAAAGCATAATTTCTCCCAGTTCTCTTGCCTTGTTAAAAGCTTCGTCCATATTATTAAAACCTCCTGTTTTTAAACCTGTTCTCCTATTAAATAAAACGTCTTTGAATCTGTAACCTTTACGTTTACTATGTTTCCTATACTTTCCTTATTTCCCTTAAAATGTATAAGGGTGTTGTCCTCAAGCCTGCCCGTCAAAAGACTTTCGTCATGGCCTGAAAGGCCTTCCGCCAAAACCTTATAAGCCTTTCCCACCTTTTCGGAGTTGATTTCATAAATTATGGGGTTAAGAACCTCCAAAACCTTATTGAAATTTTCCTTAACAAGCTTTTCATCGGGCATATCCGGCATTTTCGCCGCAGGCGTGCCCACTCTTTTGGAATAAATAAAAGTAACCGCCCCCGAACATCTTGCCCTTTTTATAATATCTATAGTGTCGGAAACGTCATATTCACCGGGAAGGCCCACCATAATCTCCGTGGGTATGG
>JAJQCI010000013.1:0-827 GCA_021202835.1 Clostridiales bacterium
GTGTAAGGATATAAAATGGCTTCAACAAAGTGGTGTGTATTTCTTATTTGGGACTGATGAAAAATATAACCAAGCTGTATATGTCGGTCAAGCTGGAGCTCGCAAAAATGGTAAAGGGTTATTGCTTCGTATACAAGAGCCGCATAATTCTATTGACTATTGGACTGAAGCAGTTATGTTTACAACAACAAATAATTCTTTTGGTTCTACGGAAATAAGTTACCTTGAAAACCGATTCTGCAATATGGCTTTGGAAGCAGATCGCTATAAAGTAAAAAACGGCAATGAGCCGAATCCAAGCAATATTACAGAAGAAACAAAAAGTGAATTGGAAGAGTTTATAGATTATGCTAAAATTGTAATGGGAACTCTTGGTCATAAAGTTTTTGAGCCTTTAATTCCACAATCATCAGAAACAGAGGATACAGAACCTTTGTTTCATATGGATTACAAAAAGTGTAAGGCTCTTGGCAAACGCACTGCTGATGGATTTGTTATACTCAAAGGAAGTACTATTAATCCATCTATAGCAAAAAGTTGTCCTGAAAATGTTGTGAAAGCTCGGCAAAAGTATGCCGATAAAATCAGCGATACATATGAATTGACAGCTGATATTTTAATGACGAGCCCAAGTGCGGCAGCAGGATTTATTGGAGGTGCCTCTTTAAGCGGCAATGCTCTGTGGCATACATCCGATGGAATAACTTTAAAACAATTAGACAGTTGAACCTTTTAATTTTTCATATACAATTTAATTATTCCCTATACTTTTAAATTTTTCATTTCTTGAAAATTTCAAGGGGGGGGGTTAAGTTAAAAATATATAA
>JAJQCI010000013.1:837-2444 GCA_021202835.1 Clostridiales bacterium
TTATAATTAAAATACCCAATAAAATACTCCCCTCACCTCCTCCTTCCTCCCCCCCCCCCCATCCCCCCGCCGCCCCGCAAGTTAAAAATATAGAAACAAGCACTGCAATCATAAACGTTAGAAATTAACAAGCAGGTGCAAACAGTAATACAAGCTGAAGAGGCTTTAAATAAGCCTTTTTCAGCTTGTTTTTTGTTTGCGGAAAATTTAAGGTTTGTATCAAAGACGGTATGCAGATAGACCCACCCTATAATACGGGGAGCGACTTTATTTACAGAGATAAATTTGCTCAGTCAACAGAAGAATATTCGGAAGAAATCGGGCAAAATGATGAGGAAACAGGAGACAGGCTTTTTAAAAATACAGACAGCAACGGACGTTTTCATTCCGATTGGTGCAGTATGATTTATTCTCGGTTGTTGCTGGCAAGAAATTTGTTGTTAGATGACGGAGTTATTTTTATTAGTATTGATGATAACGAAGCGGACAATTTGAAAAAGATTTGTGATGAACTTTTTGGGTGCGACTGTTTTGTGGCAAATATTAGTTGGCAACGGACTTATTCTACCAGAAATGATTCAAAAGGTATTGTGAATGAGATTGAACATATTATTGTATACAGCAAACAGCCAAATTGGAATCCTATTCCACTACCTCGAACAGCGGAAATGGATTCCAAATATAAAAATATTGACAATGATTCTACTCCTTGGACAAGTGATAATCCCTTTGCACCGGGAGCAAAAACTCATCAGGGTATGGTTTATGCAATTCAACACCCATTTACTGGAAAGTTGTTATACCCTAGTGATAACGCTTGTTGGCGTTATCAGCAAGATGAAATGCTAAAAATTATGAATGGATGGTGTGAATATTACTTGGTGGATTTACATGATGAAGAGAGAAGAGCTGCTGTATGTGGGATTGCTTCATCTGAGATAAGAAAAGGGGTTAAAGGAATAGTTCTTAAAAATTCTATAGAACAATCTCGTATTAGGGCAAAAACTGTTTATGACAGAGGACAATGGCCTCGTTTTTATTTTACAAAAGGAAGTCAAGGTGGTATACGGCGGAAAACTTATTTGGATAGTGTAGGTGGAAAATTACCAACCAATTTTTGGACGTATGAGGAAGTAGGTCATACTGATGAAGCAAAAAAGGAAATTAAAAAGTTATTTGATGGTTCAGCACCATTTGACACTCCAAAACCTGTTCGATTAATAGAACGAATGTTGACTATTTCATCAAATGCGGACGATATAATTTTAGATTTTTTTTCAGGGTCTGCCACGACAGCCCATGCAATTATGGCAAAGAATGCTGTTGATAATTGTAAGCGTAAGTTTATTATGATACAGGTTGCAGAAACAAGCCAATCACCAATATATCCAACATTATGTGAAATCGGCAAGGAGCGTATTCGCCGAGCCGGAAAGAAAATCAAGGAAGAAAATCCCTTGACGACAGTGGAGTTGGACACAGGCTTTCGTGTGTTTAAGCTTGATGATACAAATATGGAAGATGTTTATTACAGTGCCGATGAATACAGTCAGCAAATGCTTTTTGAAATGCAGTCAAACATTAAGCCCGACCGAACAGACCTTGAT
>JAJQCI010000013.1:2454-7350 GCA_021202835.1 Clostridiales bacterium
ACTTTTCGGCTGTCTTTTAGAGGGGGCTTGCCTCTGTCTATGCCCTATCACAGTGAGAAAATCGGCGGCTGCACTGTTCATACATATAATGAAGGCGATTTAATAGCCTGCTTTGACGAAAATGTTCCCGACAGTGTTGTTATGGAAATTGCAAAGAGACAGCCCCTGAGAGCGGTTTTCAGAGACTCCTGCTTTGTGGACAGTCCGGCGAAAATAAATGTGTGGGAGAGGTTTAAGCTGCTTGCCCCTGATACGAGAGTAAAGGTTATATAAGGGGGCGGTTATTGTGAAATTACAGTTTAAACATCAGAAATTTCAAGCCGATGCGGCAAAGGCTGTTGTGGATGTTTTTACCGGACAGCCTTATTTGACACCTTCTTATATGATAGACAGAGGTTCGGGACATTATGAGCAGACACTGACAGACAGAGAGGATTTTACCGGTTGGGCTAATCAGCCTGTTGTGCCGGAGCTTTCAGATAAGATTATATTGGAACAGCTTCAAAAAATTCAGAGAACAAATCAGATTGCGCCTTCCTCAAAATTGGAAGGGCGGTATAATCTGACAATAGAAATGGAAACGGGCGTAGGCAAAACCTACACATACATAAAAACAATGTATGAGCTTAACAAGCACTACGGCTGGAGTAAGTTTATTGTTGTTGTGCCAAGCGTGGCAATTCGTGAGGGCGTTTATAAATCTTTTCAGGACACACAGGAGCATTTTTCAGAGGAATACGGAAAGAAAATACGCTTTTTTATATATAATTCCTCACGCTTAACTGAAATTGACCGCTTTGCCTCAGACAGTGCAATAAATGTTATGATTATAAACTCACAGGCATTTAACGCAAGAGGAAAGGACGCAAGGTGAATTTATATGAATCTGGACGAGTTTCGTTCTCGTCGGCCTATTGATATTATAGCAAAAACAAATCCTATTTTGATTATTGACGAGCCTCAAAGTGTAGAGGGAAAGCAGACAAAGGAAAGGCTTAAGGAATTTTGTCTACTTATGACACTTCGTTATTCGGCTACCCATAAGGCGGACAGTATTTATAATATGGTTTACCGCTTGGACACAATGGAGGCGTATAACAAGCACCTTGTTAAGAAAATTGCCGTAAAAGGCATAACCGAGTCGGGAAGTACGGCAACGGAGGGCTATGTATACCTTCAAAGCATAAACCTTTCAAAATCAGACCCTACAGCTACAATTCAGTTTGACTTTAAAGGAGCTTCCAAAATCAGAAAGGTTACAAAAACCGTGGGTATAGGCTTTAATCTCTATGACAATTCCAACGGAATGGAGGAATATAAAAATAATTATGTTGTTAAAAATATTGACGGCAGAGATGATTCCGTAGAATTTTTAAACGGCATAAAGCTTTACGCAGGAGATGTAACAGGCAGAGTAAGCGAAGAACAGATTCACCGCCTTCAAATAAGGGAAACGATCCTTTCGCATATTGAAAGAGAACGTCAGCTTTATTATAAGGGGATTAAGGTATTGTCACTGTTTTTTATTGACGAGGTTGCCCACTATAAACAGTATGACGCCGCCGGTCAGCCCGTAAACGGTATATTTCCGGATATGTTTGAGGAAGAATATAAGGAGATTGTTTCAACTCTTCAGCCGGGTTTGGGAGAGGAAACCTACTTCCGCTATTTGGATTCCATTTCCGCCAAATCAACTCATGCCGGTTATTTTTCAATAGATAAAAAGGGCATATGACAAACAGCAAGCTTGGAAATAAAAAGGAACGGACCTCAGATGATATTGACGCTTATGATCTGATTATGAAGAATAAAGAGCTTCTTCTTGACAGAGACCCTAAGCGTTCTCCTGTCCGATTTATATTTTCACATTCTGCCCTAAGAGAGGGCTGGGATAACCCCAATGTGTTCCAAATATGCACTCTTAAGCAAAGCGGCAGTGATGTCCGCAAACGTCAGGAGGTAGGCAGAGGGCTGCGTCTTTGCGTAAATCAAAACGGTGAAAGAATGGACACAAATGCACTTGGGGATGATGTTCATAATATTAATGTCCTAACAGTTATTGCCAGTGAAAGCTATGATTCCTTTGCCAAAGGCTTGCAGACTGAACTTGCCGAGGCTGTTACAGACCGTCCCCTTGCAGTTACTGCAGATTTGTTTGTAGGCAAAATAATAAAAGACAACAGAGGAAATGAGCAGGTTATTGACAGAAATCCGGCACAGGCTATTTATTTTGATATGGTTGTAAATGACTATGTAGACCGAAAAGGCACTTTAACGGATAAATATTATGAGGACAAGAAAAACAACTGTATTAAGATTGCGGAAGAGGCAGCGGACTGTGCCGCTTCGGTAATTGCAATAGTTGATTCTGTCTATGACAGCCGTTTAATACAGCCTGAAAACGCACGCAAAAGCAGTGTTCAGCTTCATGTAGATCCCGATAAGTTAGCTATGCCCCAGTTTAAAGAGCTGTGGAAAAAAATAAACGGAAAGTCTGTTTATATTGTGGACTTTGACACGAATGAGCTTATAGAAAAGTCAATTAGGTATTTAAACAGCAGACTTAGGGTTTCGAAGATTTTCTTTAAAATCGAAAGCGGTCAAATGAATGAAATTAAGTCAAGGGAAGAACTGTTAAGCGGCAGCTCCTTTGCAAAGGAGTCTTCGGCGGCTTACGGTTCTGAAAACAAAATTTCCGCAAACCGCAGTGTAAAGTATGACTTAATCGGAAAGCTGGTAGAAGAAACGGGACTTACACGAAAAACAATCATTTCAATAATGACAGGCATAAACAAAGTGGTTTTTGATCAGTTTAAGGATAATCCCGAAGAATTTATAATTAAAGCCGCCGCATTGATTAACGATGAAAAGGCTACGGCTATTATCGAACATATTACCTATGATATGCTGGACGATAAGTATACTACAGATGTATTTACCGAGCCCACAATAAAAGGCAGACCGGGGGTTAATGCTATGAAGGCAAAAAGACATCTGTATGACTATATTGTGTATGACTCCGACAATGAACAGAAATTTGCCGATGAACTTGACAAAAATGAGAATGTTTCCGTTTATGTTAAACTGCCGAACGGCTTTTATATTTCAACTCCCGTAGGGCACTATAATCCGGACTGGGCCATTGCCTTTAAAGAGGGGTCTGTAAAGCATATATATTTTGTGGCGGAAACGAAAGGTTCTATGGAAACTATGCAGCTGAGGGACATCGAAAAGGCGAAAATTCACTGCGCCCATGAACATTTTAAGGCTGTCAATTCCGACAGTGTGGTTTATGATGTTGTCGATAACTATGATTCTTTACTGAAATTGGTGACAAAGTAAGACAGTGATAATTATAAAAAATAATAGGGGAGAAGCCGTCGAAGCCTCTCCCTTATCGTTTAGACAATATTTAAATTGCCGTTGTACAGGTAAATGTTGTTGCTGAGTATGTCGGACTGATCGATGTAGATGTCATTTATCAGCTTTAATACTTTCTTTAAATATGTTTTGCGGTTGATTCCTGTTTTAAGAATCATAACCTCGTTTATTGATGAGGGGCTTATGAAGAAGTCAGAGTTAAGGGATTTTCTGATTCTGTTTAGGACTTCTTTATAGACAATATAGCTTGCGCCTTCTGTTATGATGTCATTGCTGAGAATGTAGAGTATGGCCTTATCGGAGTCTTTGGATTTAGATATGCCTTTGGGGATAAGACCTTCCATTGTTTGGGAGAGGGGTTCAAAACGCATGGGGAGAATGCGTTTTGTATTCTCTTTGACGTATCTGTAGAGCTCTTCTGTTGATAGGTACTTGCTGTACATATCTTTAAAGTAGATGACGGCTGAGACTGTCATTTCCTTGTTTTCGTCAGCAAAACAGAAGCCTTCAGCGGTCTGATTGATTTTGTCAATCTTAACCTCTTTTAAGGCAAGGTTTTTGTAATTTTCGGGCATATAGCTGCCTATGGTTTTCATTATTTCTTTCTTGAAGTTATCATATTTCAACATGGTAATCATCCTCGGTCATTTGTTTTTTGCGGTTATTTTTTTAAAAGAGTTCTGTTGCTTTTGAATGACCGTTAAAGTGCTGTTTTCAGCCGATTTTTCCGATAAAACGGTAGTAGATTTCCACTGTTTGTTGTCTTTTTCCGTTTTCATCGATGATTTCGTAAACAAGGATTTTTTCAATAAGATTGTTTAAAATCTGCCTGTTGAGTTTGGTTATATGAGCATATTTTTCTATCAGGTCTGCAAACTCTTTGGCAGAGTGGCTTTGTTCTGTTTGTTGAGACAGAGTGGCTTCGATTTCCGTCAGGCACTTTTTAAGGTCAGCTTCTTCCTTTTCAAGATTTTCCGACATAGAAGCATAGCGTTCTGCGGAGATACGTCCGAGAGCTTTATCCTCGTACATACTCTGTAAAATTTTATTTATTTCGGCAAGCCGTTTTTGAATCTTTTCCTGTTCTTTTTGAACAGTAATCTTTTTTGCTCCGTATGTTTCGGCTGAAAGACCAGCAAGACGGTTTATGTATTCATTTTTGTCGGCAGTGACAAGCTCAATATTTTTTCTAATATCGTCCAAAACAAAGCTGTACAAGTCATTAAACCATATGCGGTGAGCGGTGCAAAGAGCGTTTCCGTGCCTCATATAACTGCCGCACTCATATTTTGCAAAGCATCTCGGCGATGATGGTTTTTTATAATTAAGAGAACAACTGCAGTTTCCGCATTTAATCAGACCTTTAAATATATTGTCGGGATTATCGGAAGGAGCAGCCTTTTTTACACTTATGCGGTTTTGGACAGTTTCAAAATCTTCTCTGCTTACAAGTGCCTGATGCAATGTCATTTAGTTAGTATAACAAGATGAATAGCAAATTCTTCCATTCAGTGA
>JAJQCI010000087.1 GCA_021202835.1 Clostridiales bacterium
GCGGCCCCCGAAAGTGAGGGAGTTAACCTTTTAGGCTTTTTAAGGGGAGTTTTAGCCATATTCATAATGCTCGGGGGGCTTTTGGGGGGCTTTTATGCCTTGAGAGATTTCGGCGGCGGCTTCGGGAAGACCTTCTCTCCTCTGTTGAAAACCCTTATTTCCTACGGTTATTTTGTCGTGCCGGCCTTTCTCTGCGGCCTTTCGGCTTTTACAGGGCTTGCCATAGCCGGTGCCGGCTCCGTTTTCGAGGCTTTAAACATTTTTGTTTATTCTCTTGCAGCGGCAGCCTTCGGAAATCTCATATACTGTTTTTGTAAAAGTGAAACGGGCCTTACCTTTGCCCTTACCGTTCTCGTTCTGGCCGCACTTATATTCTGCCCTATATTCGCCGACACGGGCAGCTTCATAAAAATTGCCGGCGTAATAAACAGGCTTTTAATTCCAACCTATTATATAGAAAACAATATTGCTCCTGTCTTTGTTTTCTGTCACGTTTCGGCGTTCATATGCGGCTTTTTGAACAACAACGGAAAATTCTAAGGAAATTCTAATTTTTCCATAAGGACTTTCTTATTTTTCAGGTTTATATTATTACTTGTAAACAGGAAAAACCACACACACACTAAAAACTGTTTACTTCATAATTTTTTCTCCCTTTCTTAAAATTATAAAAAAGAGACAAGGTCAGGATACGGTCCCCAACGTATCCTGTTTTGTTTTGTAAAAAAAATCTGCCCGAAAACCTTAAGCCTATTTTAATTTATCCGTAAAGATTTTCTTATTTTGGCAGCTTATAATTCCATATGTAAACATAAAAAACACACTGTTGTTTACTTCACAGTTTTTCTCCTTTTTCATATATATGTACCCCGTTTCAAAGCCGAAACGGGGATTTTTTGTAACAGCCCGTTCCTTTTCTGCCGCAATTTTCTTTTTTTAGCCTTTAATGCTGCTGTAAAAAATATTGTTTTAGGTACTTGACAGGCAGAGGTAAATATGGTAGAATATTTGCTTGTAAAGAAGGATTCCGATTCTCACCTTACGGTTTTTGTACTTTAAGGTTACATAAGGATATACTCATGTCCTTAATTTCATAAAACATTGTTTTTTGAAGTTTTTGAGTGTCGGCAGGTCTTTGCGCCTGTCTTTTTTTTACTTTTTAAAGAATTCCTAAAAATATTCATTTTATACTGAACAGGTGAATATCTTCGGTGATTTAAATTGCTTATAAGACTGCCTTTTAAGGCTTCCGGCTGCAGATTTCACGGGTATTCGGTATAACGGGTTAAAATTATTTATTGGAGGTGTCTGCTATTACAGATTTAATGATTAACCAACAAATCAGGGACAAGAAAATCAGGCTTATCGGCAATGACGGTTCTCAGCTGGGTATTATGTCGGCGAGAGAGGCTCAGAGAGTTGCCGATGACAAAAAGTTGGATCTTGTAAAGATTTCGCCAGGTTCAAAGCCCCCTGTGTGCAAGCTGATGGACTACAGCAAGTATAAGTTTGATGCACAGAAAAAGGAAAAAGAAGCTCGTAAAAAGCAAAAGACGGTTACTGTTAAGGAGATAAGGCTCTCTCCCAATATAGATACCCACGATGTGCAGGTAAAAGTAAAAAACGCTCTTAAATTCTTAAAGGACGGAAACAAGCTTAAGGTTTCCATCCGTTTCAGAGGAAGAGAATTAGGCCGTGCGGATATGGCTGTAGGCATTATGCATGATTTTGCCGAACAGGTTTCCGAATATGGCGTAATAGATAAACAGCCGAAGGTTGAGGCCAGAATAATGTCTATGTATATTGTTCCCAAGCCCCAAGGTAAAGATTAAGGAGGATTTTTAAAATGCCTAAGTTAAAAACGAGAAAAGCTCTCGCAAAAAGAGTATCCGTTACAGGAACGGGAAAAATCAAGAGATTTAAAGCAAACAAACAGCACATTCTCACAAAGAAGGCCCAGAAGAGAAAGAGAAGCTTAAGAAAAGCCACACTTTGCGATTCTACAAACATGAAGCAAATCCGCAAGGAATTACCCTATATCTGATTCGTTTGCTTTAAATAAGGAGGAAATATAAATGGCAAGAGTTAAAGGTGCTTTAAATGCACGCAAAAAGCATAAAAAAGTTTTAAAAATGGCTAAAGGCTATGTAGGCGCAAGAAGCAAGCAGTACAGAGCCGCTAAACAGTCTGTTATGAAGGCTATGGCTTATTCTTTCGCAGGCAGAAAGCAGACTAAGAGAGAATACAGACGTCTTTGGATCGTTCGTATCAATGCAGCCGCAAGAATGAACGGCATAAGCTATTCAAAGATGATAAACGGTCTTAAAAACGCAAATATCTCCATAAACAGAAAGATGCTCGCCGACTTAGCCGTTACCGATATGCCTGCTTTTGCAAAATTAGCCGACACAGCAAAGGCAAATTTGGGCTGAATATAAGCTTTAATGATTTTTAATATTTCCCACCGGAAAATAAAGGCGGGAATTTTTAATTTTCGGTTGAAATGGCGTTGTTTTGGGGTTATAATAATAAAAACAGAACTAAAGGGGATGTTTTAATGAAAAAATTAAGACTTATATATAATCCCTTTTCGGGAGAAAGAACTTTTGGGGGCAATTTGGATTTGTGTATAGAACTTCTTCAAAAGGCAGGCTATATTGTCTGCCCTGTGCGTATTGGAGACGGTATCGATATAAGCGAAACCCTAAGCGACGATTTCGACGTTATCGCAGTTTCAGGCGGCGACGGAACGATTAATATTGTCCTTAATTTAATTATGAATAAAGGCCTTAACCATATTCCTCTTGCTGTTTTCCCCTCCGGCACGGTGAACGACTTCGCTTCGTTTTTGGGGCTTTCCAAAAATCCGGAAAATATTTGTAAAATAATAGCAGAAGGCAAGGCAGAGGAGCTTGACGTAGGCAAGGCAGGAGATAAATATTTTATAAACGTATGTGCAGGAGGGCTTTTTTCAGACATAAGCACTTCAATTGACAATAATCTCAAGGCCAATATAGGAAAGCTGGCCTACTATATGGAAGCTTTAAGGCAAATAACGGAATATAAGCCGCTGAAGCTTAGAATAACAGATTCAAATGGCAGAGTGTTTGATGAAGATGTTGTGCTTTTTCTCTGTCTTAATTCATCGGGTACAGGCGGAATAAAAAATCTGAGTCCTGCCGCAAGCATTCAGGACGGCCTTTTGGACTTTCTTTTTATAAGAGACTGTGACATTACGGAGATACCCGATATACTGCTTAAATATTTTATGGGCAGGCTCACAAAAAACAAAAATGTGCTTTATTTTAAAGACAGCAGGGTGAAAATAGAGGCCGACAAACGGTGCAAATGCACTACCGACGTAGACGGTGAGCTGGGCTCAAACCTTCCCTTAACAATAGAAAACATACACAAAGCCGTAAGACTATTCATATAACTTTGGAGGTAATGTAATAATGGATTTCAAAACACTTATTTCGGAGCTTATCGCCGAAGCGGCTGAGCGTCCGGCAGAAGAAATATACAGCGCACTGGAGGTACCCAAGGCAGCAATGGGAGATTTTGCCTTCCCCTGTTTCAGACTCAGCAAAATTTTCAGAAAGGCCCCCCCGGCAATAGCCAAAGAGCGGTTCGAAAAGCTTAAAAAGCCCGCAGTTATAGAAAAAATAGATGTTGTGGGCGGTTATATTAACTTTTTTATTGACAAAACAGCCTTTAATAAGTCCGTTCTCGAAAAAATTCTCAAAGAAGGAAAGGCTTATATATGCTCTGACGAGGGAAAGGGCAAAACCGTCTGTATAGACTATTCTTCTCCCAATATAGCCAAACCCTTCCATATAGGCCACCTTCGCTCAACTGTTATAGGAAATTCACTTTACAGAATTTATTCGGCCTTAGGCTATGATACAGTGGGAATCAACCACTTAGGAGACTGGGGAACACAGTTCGGCAAGCTTATCTCGGCCTATAAACACTGGGGCGACAAAAAAGACGTTGAAGAAAAGGGAATAAGCGAGCTTACAAGGCTTTATGTTCTTTTCCACACAAAGGCGGAGGAGGCCCCCGAGTTAAACGACGAAGCCAGAGAATATCTTGTAAAAATGCAGAACGGTGACGAAGAAGCCTTAAGCCTGTGGAAATGGTTTGTTGATATTTCTATGAGAGAATTCCAAAGGGTTTACGACATGCTTGACATAAGCTTCGATTCCTACGCCGGAGAGGCCTTTTATAACGACAAAATGCCTGCTGTAGTTGAAGAAATAAAGTCAAAGGGAATTCTTGAGGAAAGTGACGGTGCTCAGGTTGTAAACCTTGATGAATATAAAATGCCTCCCTGCCTTATATTAAGGCGTGACGGAGGTACACTCTACCCCACAAGAGACATTACCGCCGCTCTTTACAGAAAAAAGACCTATAACTTTTCAAAGTGTCTTTATGTAACGGCCGTTGACCAAAAGCTCCACTTTGCCCAGTGGTTTAAGGTTTTGGAGCTTATGGGCTATGACTGGGCGGCTTCAGAGCTTGTTCATATTCCTTTCGGCCTGGTAAACTTAGGCACAGAGGGAAAGCTTTCCACAAGAACAGGCCACGTTGTCCTTATGGAGGACGTTTTAAGAGAAGCCGTTGAAAAAACAAGGGCCATAATAGAAGAAAAAAATCCCGACCTTGAGGATAAAGACGAAATTGCAAAGGAAGTAGGCATAGGCGCAGTTATTTTTGACGATATGTTTAACGGAAGAATCAAAAACATTGCCTTTGACTGGAACAAAATTCTTAATTTCGAAGGCGAAACCGGCCCCTATGTTCAATATACCCACGCAAGAGCCTGTTCACTTTTGAGAAAGGCCGAGGCAACGGCTGCGGACACCGACATAGACTATTCTCTTATAGCCGACGAATCTTCACAGGCCCTTATAAAGGCGCTGGGCGACCTGCCTGCAAAGGTTAAAGAAGCGGCTGAAAAATATGAACCTTATATTATTTCGAGACAGCTTATAGAAATATGTCAAAGCTTCAACCGTTTCTACAGAGACAACTCCGTTCTGGGCAGTGAGGGAGATGTTAAAAAAGCAAGGCTTGCCTTGGTATATGCGTCAAAAACGGCAATAAAAGAGGGGCTTTATCTTCTGGGAATAAAAGCTCCGGAAAGAATGTGACAAAATGGCGGCAAGATTTAAACTGCCCGATAAAACAAAGGGCATAATTTTAATAGTGTGTTCGGCTTTCTTCTTTGCCCTTATGAATCTGTTTGTAAGGCTTTCGGGAGATCTGCCCTCTATGCAGAAAAGCTTTTTCAGAAACTTTGTGGCGCTTTTCTTTGCCCTCGGGGTTATAATAAAAAACGGAACAAACTTCGAATCTGTAAGGGGAAACGGCAAATATTTGTTTTATCGCTCCTTTTTCGGAACAATAGGAATTGTTTCCAACTTCTACGCTATAGACCATATGATTTTGACAGATGCATCTATGCTTAACAAGCTGTCGCCTTTTTTTGCCGTTGTGTTTTCGGCCATATTCCTTAAGGAAAGGGTTAAGCCATGGCAGATTTTAGCTGTTGCAGGAGCTTTTGTCGGAAGTCTTTTCATCATAAAACCCTCTATGCAGATAGATGTTGTCTTTCCCTATATTGTAGGCTTTATAGGGGGAATGGGCGCAGGCGCTGCTTATACTGCCGTAAGATTTTTAGGCGGCAGAGGTGTTCCCGGAGGAGTAATAGTGTTTTTCTTCTCCCTGTTCTCCTGTATCGTGTGTCTGCCCTTTGCCATAGCCGGCTATGTTCCCATGACGCCCCTGCAGATTGTTACGCTTATTTTAGCCAGCCTTTCGGCAACAGGCGGCCAGTTTTGTATAACCTACGCCTATACTTATGCTCCGGCAAGGGAAATTTCGGTATATGACTACAGTCAGATTATTTTCTCGGCAATTTTGGGCTTTTTCGTTCTGAATCAAACCCCCGATATATACAGCTTTTTGGGATATCTTATAATATGCTCAATGGGTGTTTTTAACTTTATTTTCACAAAAAAACACCATGCTTCGGCAGGCTGATTTTGTCAGACCGATAAGGGGCGCCGTCTCAGCCCTGCATACTGCACAGGCGGAACGCCGAACAACCTGCGAAGCGTCTGCTCCTCGCATACGGCGCCGCTTAGGGCGGCTCAATTTTCCGTGGGTTATTTGGCGTTCCGCCCGTGTTTCTCCGCAGAATTTGCGTGAAATTCTGATTTCCCGCAAACTCTGCAGGAAAACACGGCTGATCTGTTACAAAAAAATAATTTGACATATTGAAATAATCGTTTATAATGTAAATATACAAATGTATTAACAAATCTATGACAGGGGTTTATATATGAAGAAAATTTATTTATGCATATTAATTTTAACAGCGTCTTTTATACTTGCCTCCTGTGCAAAGTTTGCCTCCAAAAAAGAGGAGGACTATGTTATGACAATAGGCAGCGAAAAAATCTCTGTGGGGGAATTTTCCATATATTTATTTGAACAAAAAACCATGTTTGAAGAAACCGGCGGCAGTGATATTTGGGACACTGACTTTAACGGTGTTCCGGCTTCCGAGGTTGCTAAGGAAAATGCTTACAATTCAGTTATTTACGTTAAAACAGCCTGCCAAAACGCCGATGAGGTCAGTGTAAGCCTTAACGACGACGACAGGGCCGAAGCTCAGGCCCTAGCCGAGGACACATTTGGCAGAATGAACCCGGACTACTGCAGTGCTGTTGGGCTTGATATGGAAAAAACAGCGGCTGTTATGGAGGAAATAGTTCTTCATCAAAAGGTTATGGATTCGGTAACTATGACCTACCAGTTAAGCAGTGCAGACTACAGTGCATATATAGACGATTATATGGCGGAAAATCCCGATGATGAAACTCCCAGAGCAACCCTCGAAAGTACTCTGAGAGAGGACTATATAAGACTTAAAAAGGATGAAATTTATAAGGAGCAAATCGACACCTGGTCGGAAAATATAAAAACAGAGAAAAACTCCGCAGTGTGGGACAATATCGTTATTACGGATTTATAAAAGCCCGTCAAAGCTTTTCGGGTGAAGCCGCAGCCGATTTTTTTCTTGACAGTAATGGCCGGCTGTGGTATTATAAAAATACAAAGAGGAGCAGCTTAAAGCGGTTACTCCTCGCCAATTCAGTTTATTAAAAAATAACCGTCATGGTTTGAGACGCCTCTGACGGTTATCTTTTTTTGTTATGTTTAAAAATTATTACTGTTA
>JAJQCI010000273.1 GCA_021202835.1 Clostridiales bacterium
AATTAAAAAATCCCTTTCTTTTGAAAATGTAACAGTTCAGCCTTGCCCTGCACGGCTGAACTGTTACTTGAAAATTAAAAATCCCTTCAAATCGAAACATTTTTTTCGGCTTATTTTAATGATTGTTTATTGACTTGTAAACATAGGGTATTGTATAATTAATGTATTAAATTATTGCATATAAATTTTATGTGACGAAAGGAGAAATTTTATGACGAAGAAAAGCTTTGGGGCACTTCTTTTTTTGGTGATGGCTATGCTGTTTATATCCTGCACAGTCGTTTGGGCTGAGGAAACATCGTGCAGCTGCGGCGATTATGCCGCATGGGTTTTGTCAGACGAAGGGGTTTTGACCTTAAGCGGAAAGGGAAGTATATCCGACGGCGGCTGGGACAAAACCGCTGTAAAGAATTTGGTAATAGAAGAAGGAATAACCTTTATTGATTATGAAGCTTTTGCATATTGTTCAAATCTTAAAACCGTTTCATTCCCCTCAACCCTTGAACAAATTTTTTCGAGTGCTTTCTTAGATTGTACAAGTCTTGTGACTGCTGATTTTTCAAATGCATCGGGCCTGCTGTCTATAGGCTGGTATGCGTTTAACGGCTGTTCAAGTCTCGAAGTTTTGGATCTTTTGGGAGCTTCAAAATTAGAGGCTATATATTATGAAGCATTCGGCAACTGTTCGGGACTTACCTATATTTATTTCCCTTCAAGCCTTACTACAATGGAAACTCCGTTTGAAAACTGCACAAGCCTTGTTTTCATTTCGGTTGAAGAAGGCGGATATTTATATTCCGAAAACGGTGTTTTATATGAAAAATACACGGATTATGATACCTTAAGAGAGGTAGTGTATATTGTTATATATCCGGCAAAAAACCCAATGACGGAGTATGAGGTTCCCGAAGGGGTAATCAGCCTTGAAGGAACATTTGCCGACAATCCTTATTTAAAGAGTGTAACTCTTCCGTCAAGTCTTATGCTTTTAAACTCAGGTACATTTTATAACTGCACGGGTCTTGAAAGCGTAACTCTTTCGGAAGGCGTGGAATATATAGGCAACGGTGCTTTTAGGGGCTGTGTTAGTCTTAAAAGCATATACATTCCCTCCACCGTTGATTATATAGGTTCATCTGCTTTTGAAAACTGCACATCTCTTTCAGAAGTCACTGTTTCAAACGGCGTAAGAGAGCTGCAATATGAGGCTTTTGCCGGCTGCACCGCTCTCACAAGCATAGCAATTCCCACAAGTGTAAGCACGATAGAATACGGAGTTTTCAATGAATGTATAAACCTTGCTGAAATAACCGTAGACCTCGAAAACGAATATTTCTGTATTTCGGAAGGCGTTCTTATGAACATTGACAAAACCGCTATACTCTTCTATCCTGTGGGATTAACATCGGAAAGTTATGAAATTTCCGCAGACATAACCGATGTATATGTCAGTGCGTTTTCATTTAATACATATTTAAAGGAAATAACTGCAGCCGGGGAAAATACAAATTATAAGTCTGTTGACGGTGTTCTTTTCAGCTGTGACGGTACTCAGCTTTACCGATATCCGGCCGAAAAAACAGACACTTCATATGAAATACCCTCGGAAGTAATGAATATCGATGAATATGCCTTTGCATACAACCCTTATCTTACGGAAATAACATGGAATCCCACCGAAGGCTATATTTACTCTAAAGCTTTTAAAGGCTGTACGGGAATTACAAGCGTAACATTATCCGAAAACATATATTTTATAGCGGAAGAGGCTTTTAACTGCGAAAACCTTAAAACGGTATACTGCTATATAGATTCCTTCGCCGACGATCCTTCGATTTTTAATGACGGAGTTAAATTTATTTATATTGACGCTTCCGGAGATTTAAGCGGTGACGGCAGCGCAGATGACAAAGACGCCGCACTTGTTATGAAAACCTTGTCAGAGCTGATTTCTTCCGGTGATGTTGACATAAAGCAAGCCGATGTAAATCATGACGGCAGTATAGACATTTTGGATGCAATTCAAATATTAAAGGGCTCCGAATAATTCATAATAATGCTGATGTGATTATTATATATGTGAGCGAAGGGTTATTATAAGACGCAAAAAAGCTGTGAAAAGCAAGAGTAGTTTTCACAGCTTTTTTATCATTCCGAAGCCTTTATCGGGGTTATTCTTATGTTTTTGACATCGATGCCGGTTTTGCGCTTTACAATGTCCTGAATCTGGGCGATTTCGGCGCTTGTAAGCTCTGCCTTTGAAACAACAACGTCCACTGTGTCGTCGTCGATTCTTACATAGACCTCCTTGAAGCCTTTGGCTTCAATCATAGATTCGGCGGCGGTTTCCTTTTCTATTCTTTTTTGGAGCTCAAGCATACTGTCGGCACATTCTTCCTTTTTTGCCGTGTCTATATTTTCATCTGAAAGCATTTCCGTCAGAATATCCTTTTGCTTTGCCCTTGACTGTTCCCGTTCGAGCTTGGCCTGAACAAAATAAGATGAATCGCTTGAGGTGTTTACAAAGACGGCCTTTCCGGCTTCTGAGTCCTCCGCCGCTGTTTCGTTGCCCTCCTCTGTGCCGGCGGAGGCTGAAAGAGAAGCGTCTCCCTCATATTCAATGGCAACGTCATCGTCGTAATAAATATCTCCGCTTGCTTCCAACTCGTCATATTCCACCTCTACAAGCTCGCCGTTTTCGTTAAACATAAGCTCCTGTGGTTCGAGGCTTGTGTTGTCTATGTAATTTAAATATCCTGCCACAGCCACCATAGCCACAAGAGCCGTTATTATAATTTGGTTTTTCTTTAAAACAAACATTTAATTCCCTCCCATTTTTAAAACCTCTATTTTATTTGCTTCTATTCCGAAAAGCGCACAGCAGGCACTTATTAAAGAGCTTTTTACTTCAACATTCCCTCCTCCTTCACAGGTTATAAGCACACCTTCCACATCGGGATAACTCTTATTAATAATATATGGCCGGTTTCCCTCTGTTAGAAGTGTTTTGTGTTCTTCTTTTTGAGAATCTCCGGAGGCGCCGCCCGTTGAGCTTTCTTTTGAAACGTCCTCTGCCAGGCTGCTTCTTCCGTCATTTTTAAGTGTTATCATAACGCTTACCTTTCCAACACCCTCGGCCTTTCTCAGAATTTTTTCAAGCTCCTCTTCGAGCCCGTCACGGTAGGCGCTTTCGGCGTTTTCGGCGGCTTCCTCTGTCTCCGGTTCATTTTCAACGCTGTTTCCGTCGCTGTCATCAAACATTCCTCCTATTAAAATGAGGGCTATGCCTACGGCAAGAGCCGTAAATATGTTTACAAACGTCTTGCTGTCTTTTTTTTCGAATAATTTTTTTAGGTTCAATTTTTCCACTCTCCTGCCGTAATAATTTTATCCTCTTCTGTACCGTAAAGCTTTGAAATAAGTTTTATAAGCTCGGCGCAGTCCTTAATAATTTTTCCCTTGATATAAACTTCAGAAATGTTAAAATTTTCGTCAATTAAAACACTTACCTCTGCTTCTTCAATATAGCCCGAACAAAGCTCTGCTGTTCTTTCCTCCGCCATTTTTTTATATGTCGAATAAACTGTTTCACTGCCTTCGTCTTCGGCGGCTTCAAAAAGCTCTGCGGCGGCGGCTCCGTTTTTTATTATATAGTCCTGAAGCTTCGGCAGGTCGGTTTTTATGAAGGCGCTTAAGGGATTAAGCATAATAACGGTAAAAATAAGCCCCAAAAACAAATTTATATAATCTCTGAAGCTTCCCTGTGGCACAAGAAGCCTTACAACAGAGGCAAAAACCATAAAACAGCCTATATTTCTTATATATGCATAAATATTTTCCATATTATCACCCTGCGGCCAAAGCGGTAAAAACAAGAGCCGAAAAAACAAACATATAACAGACTCCGAACATAAGGCTTAAAATAAGCAGCGTCAAATCTCCTAAGCTGTCCAAAAGCTTTGTAATTCTCTTGTCGCAGACAGGCTCTATAAGCCCGGCGATAATTTTAAAGGCAAAACCGGTAATCAAAACCCTCAGAACAGGCAGAAGAGCATAAATCAAAATAAGAACTGCAAAAACCGCTCCTGCGCCGCTTTTTATTGAATTTATTATAACAAGGCCGGTGCCTACGCTGCCTTTTATGATATCTCCGGCAACGGGCACCATTCCCACAATATTTTCCGTGCCCTTTTTTAAGGCGTTTTCTCCCAAAGACGAGCTCAGCTTATTTAAGCCTATAATAAATGTAAAAATAAAAACCGCACCCCTTACCGAATATTTAACGGCAGTCTTTAAAACATTGAAAAGCTTTTCGATCATTCCCTCTTCCGATATGCAGTTTACAACACATATAACTGCCGCAAGCTTCATAAGGGGAACGGCGAAAAGTCTTATTCCGTTTGTACACAGCGCCGCCCCGGCGGCAACGGCTCCGCTGTATGAAAGGGCTTCGACAGGGCGGCCGCCGGCGGTAATAAGAGTGAGCATAAGGGGCAGAGCGCCGGTTACTATATCGGTTAGGCCCCTTGAATACTCCTCCATAAGCCTTACCATAGGCAGATAAGCCCCCATTGCCGTTCCCACTGTCAGCATATAACAAACCCCGAAGCCTGTTTCGGCGGTTTCCTTATCGGTGAAGCAAACCATAAGATTTTTGAGAAATCCTCCCAAAAGGGCAATGACAATAAGAAGCCTCAAGCCCTTTAAAGCCTCATGACTCTCACCCAAAAGCTCGGCGGAAATAAGGCCGGCTATTGTTTTTAAAAGCCCTTTGCTGTCACCCTTCACCGTCTTTTTAACCATATCTCCGAAATCCACTGAAATTCCCGTGTTTTCTTCAAAGGCTTCGGCGGCCTCCGAAAAATTGAAGTCGGAAAGCTTTCCGTCAAGGTCGGCGCCGAAAGCCGGCACTGCCGCAAGAAAGCATAACACAGCCGCAATCAGAATTTTTCTCATATGTATGGTTCTCCCTCCCTAGGGCATCAGCTCCCCAAGCATATCCAAAAGCCCTGTTATAACAGGCAGAGACACAATAAGTATTATAATCTTTCCGCCCAGCTCTATTTTATCTCCTACGGAGCTTTCCCCGAAATCTCTGCAAAGCTTAGCCCCGAAGGAGGATATATAGGCAACGGCCACGATTTTTAAAACAAGCTTAACATAGCCGTTTTCACCGGTCATCATATTGTCGATATTTTCAAGCAGAGCCGTAACTGCCCCGAGCTTCGGCAGAACAAAGCCTAAAATCAATATACAGGTTATTGCGGTTATGCATATGGCGATTTGGGGGCAGTCTTTTTTAAGCGTAACGGAAAGAACGGCGCCTATAAGCCCTACGGCAGTAATTTTATATATATCCATAGGCCCCTCACAAATTAAATATTGTTTCCATTGCGGCAAAAAGGTCGCTTATGTATTGTATCAGCCAAAACAAAACAACAACAAGTCCGGCCAGCGTTGTCATCATAGCCTGTTCCTCTCGAACTCACCTATTAATCACCTAATTTAACACGGCCACAAGTATCCCCGTGGCCGCTATTCTGAAAACAATTTGTATATCCACAAAATCCCTCCTCATAAAAGTAACACCGAAGCCAAAAGCCCGGTTAAAACCGAAAAGCTTCTGTAAAGCCGCCTTACCCTGTAAAGCTCCGTTTTAAGCTCATTTGTTTTTTCCTCTATATAGTCTGTTATAAGCTTAAGCCCTCTGTCTTGTTTTTCTATGTCAAGGCATTCTATGATTTTTCCGAGAGGGTAAAGGGCTTCAATATCCTCGGCTTTAAAAAATGTCTTTTCATAACAGCCCGTAAGAGCCCTTATCCAAGCCTTTTCTATCGTCTCTCCGGCTTTAAGCCTTTCTGAAAAATCCTTAAAAATACCCTTTACGGGCTCGTTAAGCCTTTCGGAAATTTTTTCGGCGCTTACTGCCGCAGGAGATAAATTAAATTCCATATCTCCCCTTAAAAAGCCTATTCCCAGTCTTATTTCCGAAAGCTGGGAACACCGCAGGTCAACCTTTGCGCCGAAATATTCTCCCAAAACAAAAAAGCTTGCCACTGTTAAAATTACTCCCGTTATCCTAAGCATAAATTTTTTTAATCTTCCCCTGTCCTTTCTTATTTTCCAAAATGACAATGCATTTAAACAAGTCTTTAAAGCCGTTTATATTAAAGTCTTCCCCGTGAAGGGTGGAAATTATTCCCACTCCGGCGTAAGAGGCTTTTATAACAGCTTCTTTGTCGTCTTCACCCCCAAGCTCGTCAACTGCTATAACGTCGGGAGAAAGCCCCCTTATTAAAATTTCGATTCCGTCAGGCTTTGAAAAGCCCTCTAAAACGTCGGCTCTTATGCCCAAATCGTTAAAACAGTTAAGCTCGCCTCTTTCATCGCAGACACCTACTGTTAAGCCTTTTTCGCTTAAAAGTCTTATTGTGTCACGAAGAAGGGTTGTTTTTCCGCAGCCGGGAGGGGAGATTATAACCGTATTTTTAAAACCGTCTTTATAAACGTCAGTCAGCCTTTCACCGCAGCCCCTTACGTTTAAGGGAATTCTTATATTTAAAGACGTATAATCCTTTATTGTTTTTATCTTCCCTCCCTCTATAACCGCTCTTCCGCAGATTCCCACTCTGAAGCCTCCCTTCAGGGTTATAAAGCCCTTCTTTATTTCTTCTCTGAAAGCATAGGGGGAATATTCAGACATTTTTGCCAAAGCTTCCTCCAGTTCTTCGGGCTTAAAAACGGTTTTAAGAATTTTTTCACTGTCGGGATACTTTAAAATAACCGGCTTGTCCGCCCGTATTCTTATTTCGTTAAGCCCCTCAAGGTTTAAGCCTGAAAGCTCTTTTTTAAGCCCGGCGGTTAAATATCTGTTTATTATTCCCTGAATTTCCATTAGGCGTCACCTCTTAATAAAGACTATGCCTCTTATTTTTAATTATTCCGTATATTTTATTTTGGGATTGGGAATATTTTAAAGACGGACCGAATATAAATTATTAAAACAATCGAAAAAAGGTGATATAAATGGATAATTACAACGGAAGCCGCCGAACGGCCTTAAGGCAGAGCCTGAGAAGCGGTTCTAAACACAGCAGAGCCGGCGGTAGAGAAAAAAACAGCTTTCTTGTAAGGTTTAACATTTGCTTAACCCTTTGCGCTGCTTTAATTCTGTTTTCAAAGATTAACATAAATTTAACAAATAAAA
>JAJQCI010000001.1 GCA_021202835.1 Clostridiales bacterium
ATTCAAAAAAGAACTAAAAAACTGATTTTGCAGTAACAGTCCCACTGTAACAAGCTCTGTTATGCAAAATTTGTTTTATTCGAGCTCATAAAGTATGAGGGGAGATTTTTTCGGTGGGGCGGTGGTTATTGTCAGGGCAGAACGCATTATTTCGGCGGCTTCACGGCATTTTTCACTGTCTGCAGCGAAAAGCTCCGCTATTGTATCGCCGGGGTTTACGGGGTCGCCCAAACGCTTTTTCATTATTATTCCTGCAGTATAATCTATTGTGTCGGTTTTTGAAAGTCTGCCGCAGCCTAAAACAACAGAAGCCTTTCCTATTTTGTAGGTGTCTATTGAAGAAATGAAGCCGCTTTGACGAATTTTCACGCTGAGACTGCTTAAGGAGCTTCCCAAAAGCTCATAGTCATAAAGCACATCGGGATTTCCGCCCTGAAGGCTTATAAGCTCTTCGAATTTTTTTAGGCCCCTGCCGTTTTCTATATTTTCGTTAAGCATCTCAAGGCCTTCTTTGCCGTCTTTTGCTATTCCGCCCAAAACAAGCATTTTGCTGCCCAAGGCAAGTGAGACGGTTTTAAGGTCGTTGTCGTTTCTGCCCTTTAAAATTTCCGCCGCTTCAATAACCTCCAGAGAGTTGCCTATGAAGCTGCCCAAGGGCTGATTCATATCGGTTATAAGGGCGGCCGTTTTCTTTCCTGCCTTTTTGCCTGCAGCAAGCATTGTTTCCGCAAGCCTTAAGGCCTCTTCGGGGGTTTTCATAAATGCGCCGCTTCCACACTTTACATCGAGAACTATTGCATCGGCGCCGGCCGCCAGCTTTTTGCTCATTATGCTTGCGGCTATAAGGGGTATGCTTTCTACGGTTCCCGTTACGTCTCTCAGCTCATAGAGAACCTTGTCGGCCGGAGCAAGGTCGGCTGTCTGGCCCATTATGGCTATGCCCTTTGAATTAACCTGTTCTATGGCTTCGTCGGCGGTAAGCCGGGTTTTCATTCCCGGAATTGATTCAAGCTTGTCAAGGGTTCCGCCGGTGTGACCCAGACTTCTGCCGCACATTTTTATAACAGGCAGCCCCAGAGACGCCGTAAGGGGCGCCAGAATAAGGGTTGTTGTGTCGGCAACGCCCCCTGTGCTGTGTTTGTCCACCTTTATGCCCCGAATTCGGCTTAGGTCTAAAATTTTGCCGGAGGCTGTCATTTCCGAGGTAAGACAGGCCGTTTCTTCGTTATCAAGACCGTTTATACATATGGCCATAAGCATTGCCGCTATTTGATAGTCGGGTATTGTGCCTTTTGCGGCCCCGTTTACAAAAAATTCAATTTCCTTTTCTTCAAGCCTTTGTCTGTTTCTTTTTTTGATAATAAGGTCAACAAAATTCATATTATCCCCTCTCCTTACACAAAATATCCTAATAAACCGGGTGCCGATTTCAAAAGAAACCGGCACCGCTTTTAATGTTTTGTCTTATTGTTTAAAAATATAGCTGTTTTTTAGGCTGTTGTTTTATATTCATATGCCATGTTCAAAACCTTAGCCAAAATCTGAGCCGCATCGCTTGCGCTGTAGCTTCCGTCTCCGTCAACATCAGCCGTTGCCGAGCTTATGTTCCAGGCGGGATTTGCTGCGGTTTCGTCATTTATAACATAATACAGAAGCACAGCTGCGTCGTTTGCCGTAAGAACACCGTTTCCGTCAACGTCGCCCTTGAGAGAGCCGTCGTCTTCGGTTGTTGTTTCTGTAGATGACTCGGTTGTTGTTTCATCGTCGTCATCGCCGCCGGTGCTTTCCGTCAATATTCCAACATACGGAATATCTGCAGTGACCGTTCTGTCTGTAGCCGAAACTGCCGTCTGCATATGTATTGCATAAATATTCTTTGCAGCTATGGTGCATGACGCCGTAAGAGTGCCGTCTACCGTTAATGTAGCCACAGAGTTGTCAAGGTCGATTATGAACTCATATGCATAGGTTTGATTCGCTGTAAGCTCCTGACCCATTGAATAATAGTTTGTGCCGTCGTGAAGTGCAAGAACCTTGTCGGAATCTGAGCCAAAGCCGCAGATTTCCGCATATACTCCTGAAGTGTTTTCACCTCTTATCTGAAGGAAGGGCCACTTGCTTGATTTCTTGTTAAGGGCAATATTTCCGCTTACTACAATCTTGCCGGAGGTCTGGGCTGTAAAAGGTATGGTCCATACACAGGTATCTGTGGATGAATTGTCTATAAGAGTATATGTGCCGTTGCCGTTATCCTGAACATAGCAGTCTGTACCTTCGGCTGTGGGGGTTCCTGTTGCAACGGGAGTACTCTGAGTTGTTGTTTCCGTTGTGGTTTCGGTTGTCTCCGTTGTGGCTTCCGAATATTCCGCAAATACAAGGCTGTAAATGTTGGAGGCGGAGCTTTCCGCACCTGTTATTGTGTATGTTCCGGCGTAAAGCTTAACGGTGTTGGTTCCGGCATCCAGAGTTACCGAGTCTTCGTCATTAACCTTTCCGCTGTTTGCCTCGATTATAATAGGCGAGCCTGTGGAGCTGACCGTAAGGTTCATTGTCTTGTCAATGCTGAAGCTTATGCCGGAGTCGCCGTTGTTGTTTATTGTGCCGTAGTCGGCTTCTATTGCGTTCAGATCGTAGATTATATTTCCGTAGGTTCCGGCTTCTTCGCTGCAGTCGTCATCGCCGGTGCAGTCCGTACCTATTTTATATGTGCCGTAGTCAACAACGGAAACGGTTGTTGTTTCTGTGGTTGTTTCTATTGTGCCGGGTTCGGAAATCGAGAAGCCTGCAATGTAGCATTCCTTTGTTGCCGTAGCACAGGAAAATACATAAATGCCGGCAGGAACGTTTACGGAAACAGTTTCGCCTACATTCGCTGTGGCGTAGGGTATGCCGTAGTTGTCTGAAAGTGCAACGCCGTATTTGCTTGATGTGGTTGCATCAGAGCAGGTGAATGTTACCATTGCCGCTTCGTCCAGCTTAAATACAATAATGTCATTGCCCTTTGACTTAAGATAGCCGTTTGACGTACTGGGCTTATAATCCGCCTGTGCATTATAAAGAGCGTTTTCGAATTCAACGTTTGTGCCGCGTAAATTTGATACGTTTGCCGCTGTCATTCTTACGCCTGCGTCTTCAGCCGTAAATTCTATTGAATAAGGAATTGTCATAGCTTTTTTGGGCTCGGTATCTATTGTGGTTGTTACCTCAGCCGAAACAGCCACATCCTTCATAACGCCGCTGTAGGCTATACATTCTGCCTTTGCGACAATCGCCGTTGTCATATAACAGTCAGATTCCTTTGTAAGTGAATTGTAGTAGAAAAGAGAAGGATCCGTATCAAAGGCCGGATATGTGTTGTTATTAGAAACAACAGCTTCTCTGTCTGTTACAACAGTTGCCGCCTGAGTACCTGAGCATGTATAGAAAACGTCGCCCAAACTCTTAACTGCTGAATTTGACTTTGTTGTAATAGGGTTCTTACAGGTGTCGAAATAGTTATTTTCACTTAAAACATAAGAGCTGGCTCTTGTGTCCATCGTTTTTGACGTGTTTCCGTCATAGTAGTTGTTATAGATATGGATGTTTGCCTGTCTTACGAGAGGGCCTCTCGATTCACAGTCTTCCCACCAGTTATGATGGAATGAAATATTGAACTGGTAGTTGCTGTCGCTGGCGCCTATAAGGTTTGTCTTGTGACAGCCGTAATAATAGCAGTAAGACATAGTATAATATTGGCCTCTCTTGAAGTCGCAGGAGCCGTCGCCTTCACTCTTGTCGCTTTCGGCAGGGTTAGCGCAGTAGCCGGGCAAAAAGCTGCAGTTGTGAATCCAGCAGCGTTCAACAGGAGCCGTAAGAGTTGAACCGCTCTGGATACCTTCCATACCTACAGCGTCTTCGGGATAGCTTTCGAAGGTTATGTTTCTTACTTCGAAGCTTTCGCCGTAGTCAAGATAAGCAGAAGAAGCCATAAAGTGTATGCCCCAGCCGTAAATTGAAGCGTCTGTGCCTATACCCTCGATTGTAACATCCTTGGCGTCTCTCATTCTTGCCATATAGCCGTTGTCGCCTTTTGTTCCGCCGTAGTCGGATGAGTTATAGGCCGTTAAGCCTTCCGGAGCGGTAACAGTGCCTATGATTCTTATGTCAAGGGGTATGCCTGCCTTGGAATAAGCAAGGAGAATGCCGTCGTTTGTGTTTGCGGCGCCTTCACTCACACCTGAAGCCCCTCTTGAGTTTAAAATGTTTCCTATGCCGGTGACAACATGTGAAGCGTCATCGGGGAAGGGAAGCTCAACTGTGTCTTTGTTTTCGTCTGTAACATAGAGAACAACGGCGTTGTCCTTTAATGTTCCGTCGTCGTTATAAGCGCCTACACCTCTTGTGTAGTTGAAATGTGCATAACCGGAACGGTCGTATTCTTCAACCTCAACACCGGTATATGTAATTTCAGTGCTGTCGGAGGCAGTTATTTTGACATCATAGCTGCCCGGTTCAAGGCCTACAATATCAACTCTGGCCGTAGAAGAGTCCTTCGCTCTTATAAGCTCTTCGTCAACAGCCGTATAAGCGCTGTCACTTGTTTTTTTGTATTCTACCGAAGCGTCTTCCGGAGAAGCGTCATTCCATTCGGCAAAAAGTGTCTCATTTCTGCCTTCCGCCCGAACGCCCGAAGCGCCCATAGCCGGCAGGGCGGAAAACTGAAGGGCCGAAAACGCCAGGCAGACCGCCGACGCCAAGCCCAAAATTCTTTTTATTTTCCTCATTTGTATTCCTCCCGAAAAATTATTTGTCTCTATATTATATCACTAAATTCCCGGCTAAAACAATACTGAAAACTCACAAAAAATAATTTTTTTTTTGTGAATTGTTTACATAAGGCCCTGTTTTCAAAGTTGTTTTTATTTTAAAATAAAGGTTGATATGATTTTTGAGGCGTGATATAATGATTCCGTCACTTTATATTTACTGTTTTTACGGCCGCAGCCGTGTTTTCACAATCGTCTGCGGCGGAACGGAGAATTATATGAATAAATATGATATAATCGTTACATCAACTTTCGGGCTTGAGTCTGTTGTCAAAAGAGAGCTTAAGAATTTGGGCTGTGAAAATCTCAGGGTTTCCGACGGTATGATAGAGTTTGAAGGAACCGAGAGGGATATCGCCCTCTGTAATCTTTGGATAAGGAGCGGAAGCAGAGTTTTAATAAAGCTTAAGGAGTTTTCGGCCGTTACCTTCGAAGAGCTTTTTCAAGGAGTTTATTCCGTTAACTGGGAGGATATCATACCCTTTAAGGGGCATTTTATTATAACGGGAAAATCGGCGAGGTCCGGGCTTTCAAGTGTGCCGGCCTGTCAGTCTGTGGGGGAAAAGGCGGTTATAAAAAGGCTTCAGACAAAATATAAGGCGGAGAGATTTCCCAAAAGCGGAGAGAGATATATTATACAGATTTCTCTCAACAGGGATATCGCCACGGTAACCCTTGACACCTCGGGAACTCCTCTTTATAAAAGGGGCTACCGAAAGGCCATAGGTGCAGCTCCCCTGAAGGAGACAATGGCAGCCGGTATGGTGGCCTTAAGCTATTGGAAGAGAGACAGACTGCTGTTTGACCCCTGCTGCGGTTCGGGAACAATTCTCATAGAGGCCGCTCTTATGGCGAAAAACATTGCGCCGGGGCTTAACAGAAGCTTCGATTTTGAAGAATGGGGCTTTTTCGACGGCTCCGTTATGGCGGAGGAAAGAAAAAAAGCCGAAGCAGTAAAAGACAAAGACTTCAGCCCTAAGCTTAAGGGCAGCGACATAGACCCCCAGGTTCTTGGCTTAGCGAGAGAAAACGCCGAAAGAGCCGGTGTGGCTGAATTCATTGATTTTGAAGAACGTCCCTTAAAAGATGTCCGCCTTGAAGAGAACTACGGAATTTGTATAACGAATCCTCCCTACGGAGAAAGAATGGGAGATATAGACGAAGTTGAAGAGCTTTACAGAGACATGGGCAAAATTTTCGGTTTAAACGACACCTGGTCGGCTTATTTTCTTACCTCCCATGAAGGCTTTGAAAGGCTTTACGGCAGAAAAGCCGACAAAAAGAGAAAGCTGTTTAACGGAAACGTAAAGGTGGACTATTATCAATATTTCGGAAAGCGTCCTCCGAAAAAATAAAAAAATATTAAGGAAGAGATGATTTATAAATGAATATGAAGGAAAAGCTTTTGACGAATACGGCTGTTGTGTGTGTGTTGGCGCTTTTATGCTGTCTTTTGTGGGGGAGCGCCTTCCCCTGTATAAAAATAGGCTACGAGCTTTTTGACATAGCCGGAAGCGACAGCGGAACACAGATTTTGTTTGCTGGCTGCCGATTTACTCTTGCCGGAATTTTAACCGTTATAATAGGCAGTGTTTTAAACAGAGGTGTTTTGCTGCCTAAAAAAACATCTCTTAAATATGTTATAAAGCTGTGTTTTTTTCAAACAGTAGCGCAGTACATATTTTTCTATATAGGCCTTGCCCATACCTCGGGAGTAAGGGCCTCTATAATAGAAGGCTCAAACGTGTTTTTGGCGCTCTTGTTTGCCTGTCTTGCCTTTAAGCTCGAAAAACTGACGGTGAGAAAATTTCTGGGCTGTTTAATAGGCTTTTTGGGGGTTATAACCGTAAATTTAAACGGTGAAATTTTGGGCTTCAATCTTTTAGGCGACGGCTTTATTTTCTTTTCCGCCGCAGCCTACGCCGTTTCCTCCGGACTTATAAAAATATATTCCCGTGAAGAAAACCCCGTAACATTAAGCGGCTGGCAGTTTTTTGCCGGCGGAATAATTATGGTTTTGGCAGGGCTTATTTTGGGCGGAAAAATAACCGTCGTTACCTCTGCAGGAGCTCTTATGCTTCTTTACCTTGCCTTCGTTTCGGCCTTTGCTTATTCCCTTTGGGGCATTCTATTAAAATATAACCCTGTTTCAAAGGTGGCCGTTATAGGCTTCAGCAATCCCGTCTTCGGGGTTATTCTTTCGGCGGTTCTTTTAGGCGAAAAAAATCAGGCCCTAAGCCCCTTAAGCCTTGCGGCCCTTATTCTTGTCTGCATAGGAATTTATATTGTAAACGCAAAAGGCAAGGAAAGTCCCGAGACATAATATTTATATAATCTGCACATTTTTTGTATAAAAAAACAAAAATTTCTTGACAGTTTTTTTTAATGGTTTATAA
>JAJQCI010000311.1:0-3733 GCA_021202835.1 Clostridiales bacterium
AAGAAGAATAAATTAACTTTATTTGCCGATAATATTTATAAACCACAACTATATATCATTGGAGGCAATTATGGAAATATTAAAGGTTTCAGCATCATCTCAGCCAAAGTCTGTGGCAGGGGCTATAGCCGCCATAGCCAGGAACGGTAACTCTGCGGAAATTCAGGCAATAGGGGCAGGCGCCGTAAATCAGACCGTAAAAAGCATTGCGATAGCAAGGGGTTATGTTGCGCCTAACGGCATAGAGCTTATCTGTATACCGGCTTTCAGCCAAATAGAGGTTGACGGAGAGCTTAAAACATCTATTAAGTTTCTGGTGGAAAAAAGATAAAAAAACAGGGCTGTTTCTAAATTTTGGAAAACAGTCCTGTTTTTTTGGAGTTTTATTAGTTTTTAACGATTGACTTAATTGATTCTTCTACAGACTTTGCAAGTTCTTCGCCGCCGTAAAGTATTTCGCCTGCGGCGATGTAGCCTTCGGTTTCGCTTGCGGATGTTCTGGAAACGATGTAGCCCTCAGTGCCGTCGCTGTCATAGAACTTAAGCGTATAAAAATTGGACTTAACGCCGTCGTCGCTTATTTCGCCTTCAAAGCTCTGAACCTCATAGCTGAGCTCTTCGCCAAGAGACTCTGTAAGCTCTTCCTCTGTTGTGGGGATTGTGTCATAGCCCAAATTGCCGGATTCTTCGCTTAAGTCAAAATATAAAATAATGGCATCGCTGTCAATTCCCTTTTCGTCAACTGTTTCTTCATCTGCCGGAAGGTTGAAAACATACATACCCTGTTCAGAATCCTCGCTTGTTACAGCCCATTCCTCAGAAGGAAGGGCAATAGAAAATGAACCGTCCTCTGATGTATATACATTTTCGCTTTCGCTGCTGCTCTTGTCTCCGCCGCAGCCGACCATTGCTCCTACAGCCAAAATCACCGATAAAATCAGCGCCGTTTTTCTTTTCATTCAAAATTTCCTCCTTAAAATCACAGAAGCCGGGCCGAATAACAAAACGTTATTACCCCAAACCGCTGCAAAAAATCACGCTTATTTAATTTTAAATAAATATACTCATTTTGTCAAGCCTTTAATTTGAGAATTGTAAAATTTTCCATTCGAGTTTTTGTATGAAACGTTAAAAAACCTTTTATTTAAGGCTTTTTATTACATCGGGAAGGGCAGAAAATTCGGGGAGAAGGGCGCTGTAGGTTTCGGCTCTTCCGAAGCCGTAGGCGGCGAATATAAAGGGGATTTCGGCCTGTTCTGCCGATTTTCTGTCGGTGTCGGTGTCGCCTACGTAAACAGGGGCCTTTAAGCCGTTTCGCTTTATTATAAGCTTTATATTGTCGGCTTTTAAAAGCCCTGTTCGGCCGTTGTCTTCATAGTCCTCAAAAAGCTCAGATGTTTTGTGATAGCTTAAGAAATTTTCTATATAGCCTGTTTGGCAGTTGCTTACTATAAAAAGCCGGCAGCTTTTTTTAAGCTCTGTTAATGTTTCCGTAAGACGGGGGTAGAGAATGCCGCCTTTTTTTCAAGAAGCCGGGCTTGACGGGTTAAACAGGCTTTTAATATTTCGTCTCTTTTTTCCTTTGTGTTTCCGGGAAAAAGCCTTTCCATTATTTCATCTAAGGGCAGACCCATACAGGGGGTTAAATTTTCAACGGTTACCGAGGGGCTTAAGCCTATGGACTCAACCGCCTCGTTCCAGGCTTCGGCTATAACATGTCTTGAGTCCCAAAGGGTTCCGTCAAGGTCAAAAATGATACTGTCTTTCATAAATAATCTCCTTTAGCAGTAAAACTGAATTATACCAAGTGAAGCTATTAAAACACCCATAAAAAAAACCCAAACCGGGAAAAATCACGCTTGAAACAACGCCAAGCCCGAAGCTTGTCAAAACAAGCCCTATAACCTTTTTGTTTGCCTTCATAAAACCACCGGAAAAACCTGCTTTTTTATTATATGCTCCGAACATTTTTCCTGTTAATCGGAAACAACCATAACAAGAAGAATACCTTCGGAAAGGGTTATTTTGACATTTTCCTCTGTTGCCTTATTGCTTATGCCGTATGAGGAGCCTATTGAGAGAGTGCCCTCAGTCAGAGGATAATAAAGGCCCTTTGTGCATATTCCCTTTACACAGGTTGTAAGAGGAATAAGGGACAGTGTCTGCCCCTTTTTAACATCAAGCTCAATTTTTCTGTCGATTAAATAAATTATATTGTGCTCGTCAACAAGCCTTGCCTTTACGCCGGCTTTTAATGGGAGCATAAGCATATGGCAGTTTGCCAGAGTGTGGTCAAGGCGTGTTCCGCTGCAGCCCAGAAGGGTTATATCGTCGGCGCCTCTTTTTAAAGCTTCTCTGATTCCAAGCTCGCAGTCGGTGAAGTCCTTTTCACAGGGAACGGTTAAAACCTCGATACCGCTGTTTTTATATTCTTCAAGCAGGGCAGGGCTGACAGAGTCGAAGTCTCCGGCCAAAAGGTTTGGCTTTATTCCCATAGCGTCACAGTGCCTTAAGCCGCCGTCGCAGCTTATTACAAGGCCGGCTTTTTCTGCGTATAGTTTCGCCGTTTTATATGAATTTATCGATCCGTTGCATATTACAGCCGCTTTCAAGTTTCATACTCCTTTATTATATTGCAGAGCTTTTGTATATTTTCTTCAAGGGCATAATTTTTGTATATTGAGGAACCGCCTACAATTACGTTTGCCCCTGCTTCTAGAACTGTTCTTAAATTTTCAGGCAGAATTCCGCCGTCGATTTCTATATCCAGATCGGTGCCGTGGCTGTCGGCATATGCCCTTATTTTTCTGACCTTGTTGAGTGTTTCGGGAATGAGCCCCTGTCCGCCGAAGCCGGGAACAACCCCCATAACAAGAACCTGGTCTACACAGTCGAGATAGGGGAAAACAGCCTCAGCCATAGTGGAGGGGTTTATTGTAATACATGCTTTTTTGCCGTATTTTTTAATGTAGTCTATAGCCTTTAAGGGCTTGTTTGTAGCTTCAAAGTGAAAGGCTATAATATCGGCGCCGCACTGGCAGAACATTTTTATATTCTTAATGGGGTCATAAACCATAAGATGAACGTCGAGAACCAGGTCGGTTATTTGCCTTATGTTTTTTATGGCTGCAGTACCGAAGCTGAAATTAGGCACAAAAAGCCCGTCCATAACGTCAATGTGGATATAGGGAACATTCATTTTTTCAAAAATTCTTATTTCATTTTCAAGGTGCATCATATTTGATGCAAGAATCGATGGAGCTAATTTTATCATAATTTGTTCTCCTTAAAATTTAGCTTTAGAATTTAGATTTGCTTTTTATTTCATTCATAATCTTTTTGTACCTGTTGTATCTTTCGGGAGAGATATCAACTCCCACCCTGGCTTTAAGCCGGCAGTCAGGCTCGTCTAAATGGCGGCAGTCTCTGAAGCGGCAGCCCTCAAGATAAGGCCTGAACTCTCTGAAAAGCCCGGGGATTTGTTCGGCCTCCAAAAGGTTTATGTCAAGAGAGGTAAAACCCGGGGTATCGGCTATATATGTGTTTTCGCAGACCCTCAAAAGCTCAACGTGACGTGTTGTGTGTCTGCCCCGTTTTATTTTTTCACTGATTTCACCTGTTTCCATAAGCCCCTGTTCGGTAAGCCCGTTTACAATGGTAGACTTTCCCACGCCGGAAGGGCCGGAGAGAACTGTTACCTTGTTTTTAAGGCAGCTTTTAAGCTACTCTATAC
>JAJQCI010000311.1:3743-7136 GCA_021202835.1 Clostridiales bacterium
TTGCGCAGACAATGTGAACCTTATAAATATTTCCGTAAATATTCTCTATTTTTTTTATAACCTCTTCATTCCCTATGTCACATTTGTTTAAAACAATGTGTATTTCGGGAATGCTTCTGCTTTCTTCAAAAATGAGAAATCTGTCTAAAAGCTCAAGGCTGGGCTCAGGGTCGCCTGCGGCAAAAACCGTAAGCGCACAGTCTATATTTGCCACGGGAGGGCGTATAAGAGAATTTTTTCTTTCCAGAAGCTTTTCTATTATACATTCTCCCTCTTTGGGGGAGGAAATTTCCGCAAAGTCGCCTATATAGGGCTTTTTGCCTTCCTTACGGAATATCCCTCTTGCTTTTCCCTTATAAAAACCGCCGTCTTCCGTGACTACCGTATAAAGACCGCCTACGCCCTTTATAATTTTTCCGATCATAGAGTTCCGCCTTTAATAATTTGTCGTTTCCGCAAGCTTTCCGTCAATATAATAGCTTGAGCTTGCAAGACCGCCGTCGTCATAGCTGTGAACGGCGCTTATAACACCGTCATAATATACCTTGTAGGTGCTTCCGGAACCTGTAAGATTTACGGAGTAGGGGAAGCTTGACTTTGATATATTCTGAGTATATACCGTTGTTTCTGAGCCGTCAAGGCCTACCTCCGTTATTTTTACCGTTGTTGCGGAGTCGGAAGAGGGAACCTGTGTAACGGGAACGGTAAGAGAATATGTTGCGACAACCTCGGCATTATTTTCAACAACCTGAACCGTTGTTGCTTCCGTAACCTCCTCTGTGGTTGTTTCCGTCACTTCTGTTGTTTCGGCGGCGCCTGTGCTTATATAAATCATAATCGTTGAGCCTTCAAGGGCTTCAAAGCCGCCGTCCTTGCTCTGAGCGCAGACCTGACCTTCGGGATATTCATCTGACGACGCTTTTTCAACCTTAACAACAAAGCCCTGTTCCTCCAGAATTTTAACGGCTTCGCTTTCCGAAAGACCCAAAACGTCCTGAACCTCAACCATATTTTCAGACTCGGATATACTTATATAAAGTGTAACCTCGTCTTCTATGTCAACCATCTTGCCTGCTTCGGGTTTTGTGCTTATAACCGTGCCCGAAGCAATATTTGAGCTTTGTTTGCGTGAGAAGCTTATATTTGTTATTCCAAGAGCTTTAAGCGCCGCCTGGGCGTCTTCCATTGTATAGCCTACAAGATCGGGGAACTCAACCTCTCCGTTTCCTACGGAAACCTGTATTGTGACAGTGTCGCCCTTGGAAATCTTTGTGCCTGCGTCTACGCTCTGGCCTACAACAGTGCCTAAAAGCTCGTCGCTTTCAACCTGTTCTATTTCCAGAATGATGCCGTTTTCCTTGGCCGATTTTTCAGCAAGCTCCTGCGTCATATCTATGAGATTGGGCATAACAACGTCGCTGGCGCTGTTTCCGCCGGTAAGAACCGCTATGATAACCGTAAGAATAACAATAATGGCTACGCCTGTAATGATAGCCCCGAAAACAACTCTTCTGCTTGAAGCTGCTTCCTCTTCGGCTTCTCTTTCTCTTCTGCGTCTTTCCCTTTCCGCTTCGCTTCTTGTCTTTTTGTGCTGGGAAGAGGGGCGTGTTTGGGTATGTGACGTGTGGGAAGAGGGGGTCTTTTTGCGGTGGGCTTCTGCGTTTTCTCTTATGGCACGCCTGTCCTCGGGGGTTAAAACAATGGTCTGAGAGGACTTATCCACAACGTTTTCCCTTACGAAGCCTCCTGTTTGGTCAACAATGGCTCTTTTTAAATCTGCGGAAAGCTCTCCGGCCGTTCTGTAGCGCTGAGAAGCCTTTTTTGCCGTTGCCTTTTCTATTATTTTAACAAGGCTGTCTGAAACCGACGGGTTAATCTTTTTCATATCGGGAAGAGGTTCGTCCATATGTTTTATGGCAAGGGCCACAGGGGACTCGCCGTCAAAGGGGAGCTCTCCCGTGAGCATTTCATACATAACTATTCCCAGTGAATATATGTCGCTTTTGTTGTCAACAAAGCCGCCTCTTGCCTGCTCGGGAGAGAAATAATGAGCCGAGCCCATTTGGTCTGCCGTGAGAGTGGCGCTTGTGGCCGCTTTGGCTATACCGAAGTCGGTTACTTTTATGTTGCCCTCTTTTGTAACAAGTATATTTTGAGGCTTAATGTCTCTGTGTACTATTTTGTTTTTATGGGCCGCTTCCAAAGCGGAAGCAATCTGAAGGGAAACCCCCAGAGTTTCTTCATTTGTAAAGGGCGCATTTTTAATGATAAGCTCCTTCAGAGTAGGGCCGTCGATATATTCCATAATAATATAACATATGTTTCCCTCTCGGCCTACGTCATAGGCACTTACAATATTGGGGTGGGTAAGGCCGGCCACAGCCTGGGCCTCAGTTGTGAAGCGCTTTACAAAATCTTCATTGTCTATATATTCCTCTTTAAGAGCCTTAAACGTAACAACCCTGTTCAGCTTTTCGTCTAAAGCCTTATAAACAACCGCTGTGCCTCCTACGCCCAGCTGCTCTTTAATTCTGTATCTGCCGCTTATAAGGCTGCCGCTTTCCAAATACATATCATCCGACCTCCCTGTCGATTATAATAACGGAAATGTTGTCATATCCTCCTCGGCTGTTTGCCTCATAGATAAGCCTGTTTACCTTGCCCTCAAGCTCCCATTCCAAGCGCAGAATACCCTCGATTTCATCGTCTCTCAGCATATTCGTAAGGCCGTCTGTACACAAAATTATATATCTGTTTTCAAAATTGTTTATTATTCCGTCTACAAGCAGGTTTTCGTCAACCCCCAGCGCCCTTGTTATGCAGTTTCTGTCAGGGTGGTTTCTGGCTTCTTCTTTTGTCAGCTTTCCCGCCTTAACAAGCTCCATAACATAGGAGTGGTCGGTTGTTACCTGTCTGATATAATTATAGTCGGCTACATAAAGCCTTGAGTCGCCCACATGGGCTATGTGGAGCTTTCCGTCGTTTACAACAAGGGCAATAAAGGTGGTTCCCATACCGCCCAGTCTTTCGGTGTCGTTTCTGGCGTCTCTTATTATCATTCTGTTGGCATATCTGACCCCTTCTGTAATTATATCGAGAATGTCGTCTTCTCCCCGGTAATTTCGGGCATATTCGCAAAAATAATTTATTGCGGAGCTGCTGGCTACTTCTCCCCCTTTATAGCCTCCCATACCGTCGGCGACGATATAGAGATTGGGCAGCTTACCCACGGATGTATTGGAAACAAAAACGCTGTCTTCGTTTAGCTCACGTATCATTCCCACATCGCTTTTTCCAAAACCTCTCATTTTAACTTTCACCTCACAGTTTTATTTCTTGTAACAGTTCAGCCGTGCCCTGCTGAGTGGGCTTATGTAAAAGCTAATTTTGCAT
>JAJQCI010000125.1:0-3263 GCA_021202835.1 Clostridiales bacterium
GTATAATATTGGCCGGCTTTTCGGCTTTGATAATTTTCAGCATATTTTTTGCTTCGGATACAATATTCGGGCAGATTGTGCTTACTGTTTTAAGAGGCTTTTTCGGCACAGGAGCTTATATCTTCCCCTTTGGGGTTATTCTTGCGGTAATAGGCTTTTTTGTCAGCAAGGACAGGGAAAATTCAGGCTATAAGGGAATTTTATGCTGCATATTATTCGGGGTAGTTGTTTCGCTTTTACATATACTCATATATGAAGCGGAGGACGCCTTTACATTGGAAGCCATTACGGGAGGCTTTACGGAAACAAACTATGTAGGCGGCGGTCTTATAGGCGGCTTTTTCGGCGGCGGCAGCCTTGTTTTATTTAAAAAGGCCGGCTCTGTTATAATTTTTGTTACACTTACCATTGCTTTGGTTGTTTTGATTTCAGGAAAAAGCATATTGAATATATTCTCGGGTATAGCACGTTTTGTAACGGAAACACTTATGGGCGGAATATATACCGACGAATATGAAGACGAATATTATGACGACTACGGCGAGTATGAAGATTTCGACGCTTATGAAGAGGAGTATGAAGTTTATGAAAAGCCTGTTCCGAAGCCGAAGAAGCAAAAACCTGCGCCCAAGCTGGTTCAGGAGGACGTAAGCTATTATGAAAAGCTGAGAAAAGAAAAAAGCTATAAGGATGCAAAATTTATAAACCTTAAGGAAAACAAAGGCGAAGGTGAAAAAAAAGCACGCCCGGATTTAATGGCAGGCAGAATAACAAGGGGAATCCATACGGGGGAAGCTCCTGTTTATACCCCTAAACCGGTGGAAAAAGAGCCTTCGGCAATGCCAGACTTTCTTAAAAAGGAAAAGCCCCTTCGCCGCAGGCAGACTTCCGAATATGTGCCGGAGTTTTTAAGAAATAAAAACACAAAAACATATGATGAACCGGAAGAACCTCAATATGAAGAATATGAAGGCTCTGATGAATATTATGAGCCGGAGACAGATGAAAACCTCATTATCGAAGAGACTGAGCCGGCAGTTGAAAATATAGTTGTAAACAGAGGTTCAGGCAGTCTTATAACAGTTGAAGCGGTTGAAGATATTGATGAGACTGAACCTGATATAGACGATGGAGAGGATGAAGCAGGCAGTCTGCAGGAAGAAGAACAGGAAATAACAGATGAAGAAACCTATGTTTCTGAGTCTGAAACAGCAGATGAGAAGCCTCGCAATGACATCAGGAAAACAGAGGATATTCCCCCATGGGAAACTCCCGAAGAAACAGCCCAAAATCAAAGCACCGGTGTAAACGGCACAGGCACAGTAAGGGTTATAGAAGGAGACGCCGCAACGGTAAGCAGAATACAAACGAAAAAGGCCGGCTACAGCTATCCGAAGCTCAGCTTTTTAAACAAAAATCCCGATCTTATGAAGCCGGGAAACAAGGACGAGCTTATTAAAAATTCCCACATTTTGGAGGACACATTAAAGAGCTTTAAGGTTGACGCCACTGTTGTGGAGGTAAGCCAAGGCCCTACGATTACAAGATATGAGCTTGTTCCTGCCGTGGGCACAAAGGTTAAAAGCATCGCAAGTCTTGACAAAGATTTGGCTATGCGCCTTGCGGCTGAAAATATTATAATAGAGGCGCCCATTCCCGGGAAAACAGTTGTTGGTATTGAGGTCCCCAATGAAAACCCTTCACTTGTTTATTTTTCCGAGGTTGTGGCTTCAAAAAAATTTCAGGCTTCAAAGTCAAAGCTGACCTTTGCTTTGGGAAAGGATGTTGCAGGAAATGTCATTGTAAGGGATATTGCCAAAGCTCCTCATTTTCTTATTGCAGGGGCAACCAACTCAGGCAAGTCTGTTTGTATAAATACTCTTATAAACTGTATTTTGTATAAGGCAACACCCGATGAGGTAAGGCTGATTATGGTTGACCCCAAGATGGTTGAGCTTAATGTTTATAACGGAATTCCACATTTGCTGATTCCGGTTGTTACAGAGGCTCAAAAGGCTTCCGCTGCCCTTAACTGGGCTTGTACGGAGATGATGAGAAGGTATAAGCTGTGTGCGGATGTGGGGGTAAGAAACCTTGACGAATATAATGAATATCTGACTAAGCAGGGCGAAAAGCCGCTTTACAAGATTGTTATTATAATCGATGAGCTTGCCGACCTTATGCTTGTGGCTAAAAAAGAGGTTGAGGGCCATATTCAAAGGCTGACACAGCTTGCCAGAGCAGCAGGCATTCACTTAATTGTGGCTACTCAAAGACCTTCTTCAGATGTTATCACCGGTGTTATAAAGAGCAATATTCCCTCAAGAATAGCCTTTTCAGTAGCACAGGCCATAAACTCAAGAATCATACTCGATGAATCGGGAGCCGAAAAGCTTATAGGCCGAGGTGATATGCTTCTTAAAACAGTAGAAATGGACAGAACTCTGAGGGTTCAGGGTGCTTTTATAAGCAATGATGAAATAAAGAGGGTAGTTGACCATATTAAAACAGATGAGCCCAACTATGACAGAGAAATCATGAAAAGTATCGAAAATCCCGAAACGGAAGGGGATATTTCAGGTCATATGGGCAGTTCAAATGGCAGCGACGAGCTTATAAATGACGTTATAGCCTATGTTGTTAAAAGCAAAAAGGCTTCAACCTCTCTGATTCAAAGGCAGTTCCAAATAGGCTACAACAGAGCCGCAAGAATAATAGACGAGCTGGAGGAACGGGGAATTGTAGGCCCGGAAAACGGCTCAAAGCCCAGAGCTGTTTTTATGGATAAGGAAGAATGGAAAGAATATTCTCAAAGACAGAGAAATTATATCTAATAAAGGAGGACGAACAAATGAAAACCGATATTCAGATTGCGCAGGAAGCGGAGCTTTATCCCATTACGTCTGTTGCCGAAAATTTCGGCATAAACCCCGACGATTTGGAGCTTTACGGCAAATATAAGGCAAAGCTTTCAGACGAGCTTTACAACAGTGTTTTGAACAGCGGCAAAAAAGGAAAGCTTGTTCTTGTAACGGCAATTAACCCCACTCCTGCCGGAGAAGGCAAGACAACAACCACAATAGGCCTTGCTCAGGGGCTTAACAAGCTGGGCAAAAAGACTATGGTTGCTTTAAGAGAGCCTTCACTGGGCCCCTGTATGGGTATTAAAGGCGGTGCAGCCGGAGGGGGCTATGCCCAGGTTGTTCCCATGGAGGATATAAACCTCCACTTTACAGGGGATATTCATGCTATGACAACAGCCA
>JAJQCI010000125.1:3273-7112 GCA_021202835.1 Clostridiales bacterium
CCTTCTTTCCGCTATGCTTGACAACCATCTTCAGCAGGGCAACACCTTGAGAATCGACCCAAAAACAATAACATGGAAAAGAGCCCTTGATATGAACGACAGAGCCCTGAGAAGCATTGTTGTGGGCTTAGGCGCAAAAACCGACGGCGTTGTAAGACAGGACAGCTTCCAGATTACGGTTGCTTCCGAGATCATGGCGGTTATGTGCCTTGCGGAAAGCATCTCCGACCTTAAAGAAAGATTATCGAAAATCATAGTAGGCTATAACTACGACGGCGAGCCGGTAACAGCAGGAGACCTTAAGGCTCAGGGGGCTATGACGGCTCTCCTTAAGGACGCCTTAAAGCCCAACCTTGTTCAAACGCTGGAGCATACCCCGGCTATTATCCACGGCGGTCCCTTTGCCAATATTGCCCATGGCTGCAATTCCGTTAAGGCCACAAAAATTGCTCTCGGCCTTTCCGATATAGCTATTACGGAAGCAGGCTTCGGCGCAGACTTAGGTGCGGAAAAATTCTTCGATATAAAGTGCCGTTTTGCAGGCTTAAAGCCCGACTGTGTTGTTTTGGTGGCTACCGTTCGTTCCCTTAAATATAACGGCGGCGTTCCCAAAGCCGATTTAAGCACGCCTAATCTTGAGGCAGTAAAGAAGGGCTTTGTGAACCTTGAAAAGCATATCGAAAATCTTCATAAATACGGCGTTCCCGTTGTTGTTACACTTAACTCCTTTACCGCCGATACGGAAGAGGAGAGAGCTTATATTAAAAACCGCTGTGAAGAAATGGGCGCTGATTTTGCCCTTTCGGAGGTTTGGGCAAAGGGCGGCGAAGGAGGCGTTGAGCTTGCCGGAAAGGTTCTGGAGGTTTTGGAAACAAAGAAATCTGACTTTAAACCTCTTTACGATGTAAATCTTCCCATTGCGGAAAAGATAGAGATTATTGCAAAAGAAATTTACGGCGCCGACGGAGTTGATTTTATGCCTAAGGCTAAGAAGGATATTGCCAAAATCGAAGCAATAGGCTATAGAAATGTTCCCGTATGTATAGCAAAAACACAATATTCACTTTCTGACAATCCCTCTCTTTTGGGCAGACCGAAAAATTTCAGAATAAGTATTAAGAGTGTAACTATTTCAGCCGGAGCAGGCTTTGCCGTTTGTCTTGCCGGTGATGTTATGACCATGCCGGGGCTTCCCAAAAAGCCTGCCGCAGAGAGCATCGACGTAGACGAAAACGGAAAAATTACGGGCTTGTTCTAAGCTTTCGTTAACAGGTGAGACTATGAAAATATCTTTTATTTCCCTCGGCTGTGACAAAAATCTGGTTGATTCCGAGATTATGCTGGGGCTTATAAATAAAGAAGGCTATATTATAACAGAGGATGAATCTGAAGCAGATATTATAATTGTCAACAGCTGCGGCTTTATTGCGGAAGCAAACAGCGAGGCTGTTGACAACATTCTCCGTGTTGCGGAATATAAAGAAACAGGCTGTCTTAAGGCCATTATTGTTACAGGCTGCATGGCTCAGAGATATAAAAACGAAATATTCAAACAGCTTCCCGAGGTTGACGCCGTTGTGGGAACGGCGGACTTCGGGAGCATAGGCGAGGTTATAAAGGCACTTACCGAAGGTAAGGAAAGAGTTCTTAAAATAACGGACAAAAACGCAAGGCTTGACGAAAGCCTTCCCAAGCTCAGAATGATGACTACTCTGGGGGGATATGCCTATCTTAAAATTGCGGAAGGCTGTGACGCCCACTGCACCTACTGCACTATTCCATCTCTTCGGGGCAGCTACAGAAGCAGAACTATGGAAAGCCTTGTGGAAGAAGCGGAAATGCTTGCCGAAAAGGGAGTAACGGAGCTTATTTTGGTAGCTCAGGACACAACCCTCTATGGCAAAGACCTCTATGGAAAACAGGAGCTTCCCACGCTTCTTAAGAAGCTTTCCCAAATCGAAGGAATTGTATGGATAAGAATTCTCTACGCCTATCCGGAAAATATAACAGATGAGCTTATACTTGAAATTGCTCAAAATCCCAAGGTATGCCATTATTTGGATATGCCCGTGCAGCATGCTTCAGACAATATTCTCAAAAAAATGGGGAGAAAAAGCCGCAGAGAAGAGCTTTTCGGGGTTTTGGCAAGGTTAAGAGGGGCTGTTCCGGATATTTGCTTAAGAACAACCTATATAGTGGGTTTTCCCGGTGAAACGGAAGAAGACTTTGAGGAGCTTAAGAGCTTTACAGAAGAGGCCTGCTTTGACAGACTGGGAGTTTTTGAATATTCAAGAGAAGACGGAACCCCGGCGGCCCGTATGCCAAATCAGGTTCACTACAGAACAAAGGCAAGGCGAAAGAGAGAAATTTTGGAGCTTCAGCAGGATATTTCAAAAAACATATGCAGGGGCTTTTTAGGCAGAACTCTTAAGGTTATTGTAGAAGGCCGTTTAAGCGGAGAAGAAACCATCTATATAGGCAGAAGCTACCGTGACTGTTATGAGATTGACGGTTATGTGTTTTTTACCTCCGACAGAGAGCTTCTTTCCGGAGAGTATACAAATGTTTTAATAACCTCTTTTTCAGACTATGATCTGACGGGAGAAGAGGTTTTATAAAAATCACAGTGAAAAAAGGAGTGATAGATGTGAATCTGCCGAACAAACTGACAATTTTCAGAATTATATTAATACCCGTTTTTTTGGTGTTGCTTTTGTGCCCTTTGGGGCTTCCCTCCGGGTTTAACCGGTATATTGCATTAGGGGTGTTTATAATAGCTTCTCTGACAGACTGTCTTGACGGCTATATAGCCAGAAAATATAATCTTGTTACGGATTTCGGCAAGTTTATGGATCCCCTTGCGGATAAGCTTCTTTGCTCCTCTGCTATGATAGCTCTTATAGATATTCCCGATGCTGTTATATTTCTTCCCGGGGTTGTTGTTATTATAATTATAGCAAGGGAATTTATGATAACCGGGTTTAGGACTCTTGCGGTTGAAAAAGGGGTTGTCATTGCAGCTTCAAAATGGGGAAAGATGAAAACAATAAGCCAAATGGCTATGATTATTATATTGCTTTTAAATATAGATAATACGGTTATGAAAACCGTCAGTATAATAATAATTGTTTTGGCGGCTGTTTTAACTATTGTTTCAGCAATTGATTATTTATATAAAAACAAGGATGTTTTAAAGGGGTGAGTTAATGAAAAAATTTACGGCCGGTTTTACGTTTGTTTTGTCTGTTATTCTTGTCCTTTCTTTTGCGTCTGAAAGCTGTTTTGCCGATGACGACTCCGTTTATGTTGAAGCGGAAAAAGAAGAAGAAACAGAGGAAGAGGAAAGCTCTTATTTTGACGACTATGTTTCCGCAGGGGGTTATCTTGCAGGGGTTATAGAGTATATTGAAAAGAACTATGTGGGCGGAGAGGTTGACATAGAAAAGCTTATAGAAGCCGCCGTAACTGCAATGGCTTCATCTTTGGACGATTATTCTGAATTTTATACTACCGATGAATATGAATCTTTTCTGCAGGGAGTGTCAAACGAGGTTTATGCTACCGGTTTTGCCTTTGTAATAACGGAGGACTATCCCCAAATTTCAGAGCTTATAGAACAAAGCCCGGCTCAGCTTGCAGGGCTTGCGGCAGGGGACAAAATAACGGTTATAAACGGCGAAACCACGCTTTACAAAAGCTATGCCGAGATTGACTCAATGCTTACAAAGGTAGACAAGCCCGAATATACCTTTACCATTCTTCGAAACAACAGAACCTTCGACGTCAGCTTTAATCTTGAAGCCGTTAAAGTAAATACTGTTTTTCATAAGGAAATGGAT
>JAJQCI010000235.1 GCA_021202835.1 Clostridiales bacterium
AAAATGTATGATTAAAAGATCCAGTTATTCTGGATCTTTTGTAATATTTAAATATTTATTGTATATGTCTGAAAATTCAAGACCCTTGAAGGCATAGTCAGTCTGGGCAGACGACAGGCCGTCAAGAGAGTTTAAACCTCTTATAAAGGCTGAAATAAGTTTTTTTCGGCTTTTTTCGAGGGCTTCGGCCTTTATTCCTTTAAGTCTTAGGTTCTTTGCCGCTTTTAAAACTTCTTCGGCAACACCTTCCGGCCGGTGGGATATTCCCGAAAATATAAGGCTGCCGAAGTCGTTTCCCAAAAGATATTCCATAGAAAAATCTCTGTCAATAAGGCCGTTTAAATAAAGCCTTTCATATAACAGTGAGGACCTTCCCCCTATTATATCAAGCAGAAGCCGGCTTTCACAAAGCCTTTCGGCAGAGGTCAGATTAAAATTTATTTCTCTGAAGCCGAAATTAAACAGGGGCTTTGAAACCTCCATTTTGACCTTATTAAGCCTTGAGTTTATTTTATCGGCTTTAAAGGGTTTGTTTTCTTTTTTTTCGCCCCTTTTCAGACTTATGAGACTGTCGGCAAGACCGAAGGTTTTTTCGGCGTCAACATCGCCGCAGATTACCAAAGCCGAATTTTCACCGCAGTAATATTTGTTGTAGCACTCACAGAGAATATCACGGTTTATTTTTTCGATGTCGCTGCAGTCTCCGGCTATGTTGTTTCTGACCGGGTTTTCGGTATAAAGGCATTTGAGAAGATTAAAATAAACCTGCCACCAAGGGTCGTCCTCATACATTTTTATTTCTTCTTTTATAATTCCCTTTTCCTTTTCAACGTTTTCACAGGTTAAATAAGGGTTTGAGGTGAAATTCAGAAGAATTTCAAGATTTTTTTCGAATTTTTCAGAACAGTCGAAATAATAGGCTGTTGTGTTAAAATTCGTATAGGCGTTTACATCGGCGGAATTTTCGGAAAAAGCCTCAAAAACATTTCCTTCCTTCTGTTCGAAAACCTTGTGCTCCAAAAAATGTGCACAGCCGGGTATAACTCCGCTGTCGGCGGAGCCGAAATTAACGGAGAAGGCCGCCCGGGTCATTTTATAGCCGCTTTTATAAATTATATAACATTTCGTTCCGTTTTGCAACAGTCTAAAATATATTTTCATAACCCACCTTCTTTTAAAAAATATATCGTGTCAGTATAAGAATCGGAGAAGGCCGCCCGGGTCATTTTATAGCCGCTTTTTTAAATTATATAACATTTCGTTCCGTTTTGCAACCGTCTAAAATATATTTTCATAACCCACCTTCTTTTAAAAAATATATCGTGTCCGTATAAGAATCGGAGAAGGCCGCCCTGACTTCATCGTCTTTAACCGCTCTGACTCTTTCGGCGGCTTCTTCAAGGCTTGCTGCTCCGCCCCAAAGGGCCGAACCGAGACAAAAATTGTTTATATCGCTTAAGCTGTATTCTGCGGAGGTATATTTTTTTATTATGCTTTCCTTTGCACTTTTTATTTCTTTTTCCGTTATTCCCTCAAAGCCCTTTATTTCGTCGGCTATGATTTGGTTTATCTTTTTTACGTTTTCCGAGGAAACACCGCTTTGAACTATTATCGTTTTGTTAAAACGGAGAAGAGATGAGCTTATATAGTAGCAAAGACTTTCTTTTTCCCTTGCCTTCATAAAAAGGCGGCTGTTTGCTCCTCCGCCGAAAATTTCGTTTGCCGTCAGGAGGGCATAATAGCCGGCCTTAGTTCTTATGCCCAAACAAAGCTTTCCCTGAGTGACATTCATTTTTTCCGTTATAAAAGAAGTTTCTTTTCTTTTGAAATCATTTTGTTTTTCGGTTTCAGAGGGCTTTCCCCTTAAGTTAAGGCCGTTTATTGCCCTAAGAAGGCTGTCCCTGCCGAAGCTTCCCGAGACTATTATATAAACGGGAGAGCTGTTAATTATTTTTTCATAATGAGAATAAAGGCCTGAGAGAGTAATTTTGTCTATGTCCTCCTCATATCCGTCGCCGCAGATTCCGAAGGGCTCACCGGAAAACATTTCTTCTGTGAGCCGCTTTTTGGCATATTCTTTCTTGTTGTCCTTTGCGGAGTGAATGATATTTTTTAAAGCCTGTTTTTCTCTGTTTACATATTCCTCTTTAAAACCGCCGCCGTCAGCGAAGGGGTTTAATATAAGGCTGCCTAAGAATTTTACGGCGTTTTTTATATTGTCTCCTTGATTAGGCGTTTCGGCATAAAATTCCATAAGCTGGGAACTGCCTTTTTTTAAATTTACACATTCGAAACAGCCGCCGAAAAGCCGCTCCGCTGCGGCGTTAAGCTCAGAGGGTGTTTTATATTCACCGCAGCCCAAGCCCAACACACCCGGAACAAGAGCGTTTAGGGGGACCTCCTCACGGCTCAGGGGGCGTTTTATCAAAACGGCTATGCTGCAGCTTGTAAATTTGTTGTTTTCGGAAAGAAAAATTTTAACGCCGCTTTCTGAATTTATGATCTCCACAAAATCTCTCCCTACATATATTTTCGCATATTTTTAAGCGCACTTTTTTCAAGCCGTGAAACCTGAGCCTGACTTATTCCTATTTCTTCGGCAACCTCCATCTGGGTTCTTCCTCTGAAAAATCTTAAATCTATGATGTGCTTTTCTCTTTCCGTAAGTCTTTTTAAGGCTTCGCTTAGGGCTATGCTTTCAACCCACGTGTTGTCTGTGTTTTTGTCATCGCTGACCTGATCCATAACAAAAAGGGCATCGGTTCCGTCGTGATAGACAGGCTCGAAAAGCGAGACAGGGTCCTGTATGGCGTCAAGGGCCATTACAATTTCACACCTGTCTGTTTCAAGCTCCTTTGCTATTTCATCAACGGTCGGCTCTCTTGAGAGAGTGCTTGTGAGCCTTTCCTTTGCCTGAAGGGCCTTATAGGCCGTGTCACGAAGTGAGCGGCTGACCCTTATGGGGTTATAATCCCTTAAATGGCGCCTTATTTCCCCTATAATCATAGGCACGGCATTAGGTGGAAAATTTTACATTTTGAGTTACATCGAAATTGTTTATTGCCTTTATAAGCCCTATACAGCCCACCTGAAAAATATCGTCCGGCGATTCTCCACGCCCCGTAAACCTTTGAATAACGCTTAAAACGAGTCTTAAATTTCCGTATATATACTGTTTTTTGGCTTCTTCGTCTCCTTCCTTTATTCTTTTAATGAGATTTTCTTTTTCGTCTTCTTTTAAAATAGGCAGTTTTGAAGTGTTTACACCGCAAATCTCAACCTTTTGCCGCATAGAAATCCCTCCGATATAACTGAAGCTTCGGGAACAGGCATAAAGCTGTTCCCATTAATAAAGATTTCCAAACGGCAGGAATTTATTCATAGAGAGATTAAAAAAGCTCTGCTGATTCATAATTAAATATAAATCAGCAGAACCTTCGCAAGCTGCTTGGCGCTCCGGCCGTGCTGGGCACGGCTGAACTGTTACTTTTTTGTTTTTATTCGTATCTCAGGGCTTCTATGGGGTCTAAGAGTGAGGCCTTACGGGCAGGGTATACGCCGAAGATTATGCCTATTGCGGCTGAAATCGATACGGCGAGAATAATCGAGCCTGCTGAAACGACGCTTGCCATTCCCAGTATGCGCCCGGCTATCATACCGGCGGCCCAGCCTACTATGATTCCCATAATTCCTCCCATAAACGTAAGAATTATGGCTTCAACAACAAACTGGAGCATTATGTCTCTGTTTTTTGCTCCTATTGACTTTCTTATGCCTATTTCTCTGGTTCTTTCCGTTACGGTTACCATCATTATGTTCATAACGCCTATACCGCCTACAACAAGGGAGATTGCGGCGACGCCGCTTATTAAAAGGGTTACCGTGCCTGTTACCTGATTCATGGCTTCAAGCTGGGCGGTTGTGCTCTCGCAGTTGTAGATTTCCGACGTACCGTGATATTCATCCAGAATAGCTATAATTCTTTCGGCCAGCTCGTCTGTGTTGTCAGGGTCTTCGGCTGTAAGAGTTATGTTTGAAAGCCATTTTTGGTTAAAAAGGCGCTGTGCCGTTGTTATGGGCATAACTATGCTTTCGGGATATTCATCGGCATATTGTGAAGAGGCCGACTCGCTGTCGTCGTTTACTATGCCGACTACGGTATATTTCTGAGAGCCCTTCCATGATTTTAAGGATATTTTTTCACCTATCAGGTCGGCGGAGCAGTAGCCGAAAACCTTGTTTGCCGTTGTGTTTGTTATAACAACAACCTTGCTTTTTTCGTCTACCTGTGTTTCCGTTATGTAGCTGCCGTAGAGCAGAGTAGGGGACATTATGTCATAATATTCAACCCCTACGCCTGTTATTGAGGCTGTGTTTGTTTCCTTCGGGTCAAGAAGCTTTACATAACAGTTGCTGGAGGAATAGGTTGGGGAGATGTATTTTATGCCTTCCGTTCCTACAAGAAGCTCATAGTCGTCAAGGGTTAGGGCGTTGCTTGAATAAAGCTGACGGCTTGAATTGCTTCTTAAAGAAACTGTCATTCTGCCTACGCCCAGGCTGTCAAACTGCTCTTCAATTTCAGACTGTGAGCCGTTTCCTATGGAGAATATGGCTATAACCGAGGCTATGCCTATTATTATGCCCAGCATAGTTAGAAAGGTTCTCATTTTGTTTGAAAGAACGTTTTTGAATGCTGATTTTATATTTTCGCCTATGGGCATTACAATCCACCTCTTTCCTTAAAGGCCGAAACCGGTTCGTCGCTTATGGCCAGGCCGTCTCTGAATGTGACAATTCTCTTTGTATGGGCGGCAACATCCGGCTCATGGGTTACCATAACTATTGTAGCGCCTTCGCTGTTAATTTCTTTAAATATGTCTATAATTTCAAAGGTTGATTTTGAGTCCAAATTTCCCGTAGGCTCGTCGGCCAGAATTATGGCAGGGGAGTTTACCAAGGCTCTGGCTATGGCCACTCTCTGGCGCTGGCCGCCTGAAAGCTCGTTGGGCCTGTGTTTGGCTCTGTCGGTTAAGCCGACCTTTTCCAAGGCTTCTTCGGCTTTTTTTCGCCTTTCTGCGGCCGGTTTTCCGGCGTACATCATGGGAAGCGCCACATTTAGCGTAGCCGTCAGCTTTGGCAGGAGATTGAAGGACTGAAATACAAAGCCGATTTTTTTGTTTCTTATTTCCGAAAGCATACGGTCAGGGGTTTTTGAAATGTCTATTCCGTCCAAAATATATGTTCCCGAGGTGGGTTTGTCAAGACAGCCCAAAATATTCATCATAGTGGACTTTCCCGAACCGGAAGAGCCCATAATTGACACAAATTCGCCCTTATCGACCCATAGGTCCACCCCCCTGAGGGCCTCCACCGCCAAAGCCCCCTGACGGTAACATTTGGTTAGATTGGTTATTTCTATCATCGCTTCTGCCTCCGTTTTCACCGCTTGATTCGTTTGTTTCGCTGTTTAATTTCGCTGTTCTTTCCATATTAAGCTTAATAAGCTCTTCGAGGCTCATTCCCTCGGCTACATCCTCGGTTACGCTTGAAATTATTCTGTCGCCTTCAGAAAGGCCGGATAATACTTCGATATATACGTCGCTTGAATCTCCCGTTTCTATAACGGCCTTTTCAAGCTTGTTTTCACTGTCTACTCTGTAAACATAGCTTTCTCCGCTTTCGTCCTTCGAAATGGCAGATGAAGAAACCATAAGAAGATTGCTTGTTTCGCTGACTGTGATTTCAAGGTCAAGGCTGTAGCCCGGCTTTAATATTCCGTCGGGGTTGTCAACCGAAATTTCTATGGGAACCGTTGTCTCAGTACCCATATTGGTTGATGTGTCGTCTGCGCTGGGAGAAATTTTTATAATCGTTCCCGTGTAGACCTTGTCTTCAAGACCGTCGGAGGTCATTGTTACCTTTTGACCCAAAGCCAAAAGGGGAGCGTCATATTCTTCTATGTTTGCGCTTACAATAAGGTCGTTAAAGTCGGCAACATACATTATAACCGTGTTTTCCTCGGTATATGTGCCCTCGTCTATACAAACCTCTGTAACGGTTCCCGAAACCGAAGCATATGTATAATAAACAAGCTCGCTTAAATCTTGCTCATAGTCGGAAAGGCTGTCCTTTAAGGCTTCTATGTTAAGCTCCTGCTGTTTATAGGCTATTTGAGCACTTTCTGTCGAAAGGGGGTTTTGACCGTCATAAAGGGCTGTTTGGGCCTCTTTAAGGCTGTTTTCAGCGCTCAGAACGCTGAGCCTTGCGGTTTCCTGTTCGTCCAGAATGTCGTTATAGCTGTCTTTGGCCTGTGTCAGGGCGTCCCGGGCTGTTTTGAGGGCATATTCATAGTCGTCAACCTCAGACTGTGATGCGCCGCCCACCTCGAGAAGTGCAAGAGAGTCGGTGTAGTTTTTTTCAGCACGCTCAACGTCTTTTTCCGCTGTGTCTACCGAGGCCTGCTGCTGAGAAAGCTTTGTTTCATAGTTTTCGTAGGTTACGTTTGCGTTTTGAAGATTTATTTCCGCTGTTGTAACGGCATGCTCCAGCTTTTCAAGCTCTGTTCCCGAAGAGGGGAGGGCAAGACTCTGTAATGAAAGCTCGGCGCTTTCGATGCTGCGTTTTGTGTCTCTTATTGAATTTTCAAGAGATTCCTTAGTGTCGTCTACGTCATATTCAACGAGGAGGTCGCCGGCTTCAACTGTGTCGCCTTCTTCAACTAAAATAGATCTTACAATGTTTACATCTCCTTCGGCGTAGACTTCTATTTCGTCATTCAGAAGAACAGTGCCGGAGGCGGTGACGGTTTCACTTAAATCGTGGGTTGTCACAGTTTCTATAAGCCCCATTGCAGGGTCTTGGCTTTGGCGCATATTTGTTTTTGACTTAAGACGGGTAAATATGACCGCTGCGGCTATCGCCAAAATTATAACTGCGGGTATAAAAATTCTGAGGAATTTGTTTTTTGGTATTAATCTTTTCAAAAGAGATTTTAATTTTTTCACCGGGTTTCACTCCTATGCTTTATGATTTATTCAAAAACATTAAACCATAGCTTAATTAATATGAAATTAGTCAAAGATTAAATTATCTTTAATAAAAG
>JAJQCI010000356.1 GCA_021202835.1 Clostridiales bacterium
TTTATATACAGTGGGAGAATTTGTATTTCTGAAGTTAATTCTTAATTTTCCTCCCGACAAAGCGTATATAAACATTATGTCAGTTATAGAAAGAGATATTCTCGTGTTTTTTTCCATGTTATACTCTATATTTCTTCTTATTTCCGAAATTCTTTCAATTATCTCCTTGCTCATTTTTATCATCTCCTTTCCGGCGCTGTTAGACTGCAGAAGCTTTATTACTGTTTATCATGTCTATAATTTCGGAATATAAACCGTAGAGCTCTGTTGAATAGGGATATGCCGCAGTATCCTTAAGCATTTTATTGATCTCCGTAAACCAGCCCTTTAAATTATTTAATATATCTTCACAGCTTAAATCGGGACGGCAGTTATAGCCCAAAATTTCTCTTTTCCTTATTTCCGGTCCTGATATGCCCTTATCCAATAATATTTTATAATACCAGTATTTATTACCCGGGTCTAAATGAGAAAAGTTTATAACCGGCTGTTCCTTTTTTGAATTAAAATCCCTAATTATTAAATCATCTCCTTCTTCGGCCTCTATTTTTCCGTCGGGTATAAGAAATACATCTTTCATATAAGATGGTCTTGTGAAAACAGGTTTGTCCTCATATTCTCCCGATGTAGAATATGTAAAATTTTTGTATAAATCATATTCGTGATGAAGCATAAAATCAAAGCGTGTATTTTTCAGCTCATATGAAAAAAGATTTAATGATTTGCCGTTTTCATTATTAACATCTCTCGCATCCAAAAAATATCTGTCATCTATTATTTCTCCTATACACTTTAAATTATCCGCTTCTTCGCCGCATATCTTTAAATATAAAAGCTCATACAAATTTAAAAACACAGTTAAAACCTGATATATAAACACAAGTCTCTTATAATCTCCAAAGGAAATATCTTTAAGCGCTGCTTTATGCATTTTTTCAAACTCTTCCTTTGTCATTGAACTGTTTTTAAAAAATCCCAGCACCCCCGATAAATAATCGCTAAGCGAGGTTATGTCCTCCATCATAACGGTTGTAAGACATAAAGGCATATAATTCTTCATCATTAAGGCTATGCTCTGCATATGGAAACTGTCTGTTCTGGGCAGATATTCCTGCTTAATATATTTGTCACGAAGTTTGAATATATTGTCCCGGCCTTCCGTTTTTACCATATTAGCCCTATCTAACAAACACTTAATATCCTTAAGCTCATGTCTCTGTTTTAATGTCTGCAAAACCGCATCAAGCTCTATGCCGCATAAATCTTTATCTGCATAGACCTTATTGTTTATTACCAAAATATGCTGAAATTTTGTTGTTTCCCCTATAGCCTTAGGATCTGTTAAGGAATAATTATAAGTAGCAGTATCACCATATATATATTCATCCATTATATAACAGCTGTTCTCATTGATGACTTTTTTCCTCGTATGGTTTATGTTATGAGAGACGGGCATATAATTTTGCCTTACTATACAAAATTTATCATCTTTCATGGAAAATGCATCTCTCACCTTTTTATTGATAAGGCTATACTGCATTAAAGCATATATATCCTTCAGCCTGTTAATATTTTTTCGGCGCAAAACAGGGAGCTCAAAAGTCTCCGTCGGCTGGAATTCTTTCAGTCTTTCATTATGAACTTCTTCTACATAATTTACTACTATCGTATTTTTGAGCTCGGTAAAGCTGTAAGTCTGTGTTCTGTTTTTTTCTCTTCCATATCTTTCTTTCTGCGCTGCGCTTTATTCGCTTTTTCAACAAAGCTTAAACCGCAAATTCTTTCGGGAAGCCTGTCTGTCTGAATGGCCTTTTTCAAATAACTGCCGGAGGCTTCCCTCTCAACGGTTAATTTTAAATAATCGCTGTATTTCGAGTATACATACAGAATTTTTTTATCCTGCTTTAAAGTAAGAATTTTTATATGTGCCTTTCCTCTTCTTAATGGCGTGTGAAAATAATGTTCTCTCCGCCATTTGTATTTCGAAATATTGTATAAAAGCTCCCACTGTATTTTTTTCGGCATATAAACCGCCTCAGAAATCTCATCGGTATATTCCTCAGCAATACAGCGCATATCAGACAAATCACTTAATAAAGCCCCTTCGGGAAACAAAAGCTGAATATTATAATCGTCTGTACGTAATCTTACGACAGTATCGGCATATAAATCATAATCTGTGTTATACATTGATATAATCATAGAGCCGAAATTCAAATATACCTCATCCCGTCTGTAATTATACAGTGATGTATTTATAAAATTACTGATGGGAGACTCGGAGTTATTAAAGGATCTAAAGTTTATAACCTTAGCCCCTAATTTTTTTGAAAACAGCTTATATATCTCTAATAGCAGCAATGGGGGAATATCTCTGGGCAATACATATTTGCCGTTGTAAAGCATAATATCAGGCTGTTTAAAAAGTATTACAGAATCGTAAAGCACAATATCAGACTGTTCAAGTGAACCTTCCGAATTCACCAATGCCTCAAGGTCTAAATCCTTAACGGTAATTTTAGGTACATTTTCCCTTTTCTCTTTAATGCCGACTAAAGTCAGATATTCTGCATACAAGGGAGAGGTATAAAGCTGATTTTTATAATCGGATATATTCTCATAAATATCGTCTTCATTTTCACAGCTTATTTTGGCTTCGTTTAAATAAAACATTTCCAAATATGCAGAATTTCCCGTAAAACTGTCATTTATTTCCGCTTTAACTCTATAAAAAACATACTCTAAATCACCTTCTGTATTAAACCTGAAAACACCGCCGTTGTTTTCTTCTTTTTCGCTGTATTGAAGCCCCATATCCAAAGAATAGCCATACCACCTATCTGTCGGGGGATTTAATATGCAGCCCGTTTTTAATTCCACATTTCTTTTTAAAAAGGGTGCCTGACCGAAGCATTTTGTAACCAATATATCCGTTGTTTCATTTATAAAAGACTCCTGCATTATAACACCTCCTGTTAAAACTCAACATCCAGCCAGTCAAAATTTATATCATATACATTCAGATTTAAAACAGAGTCTCTTTCTTCTTTTATGACAACATTTCTTTCTAAATCCAAAACGCCGTCGCAGTATTTTGCTTTCAGTACACAGCCCCCTGTCTCAGTCTGCGAATCCGGATTAACCTTTAATTTAACTTTCATATTTAATGTCAGATTTTCTGTATATCTAAGCTGCATATCCCCCGTATACATTCTTCCCAAAACAGTATCCGTAAAAAGCTCCGGTTCATATAAGAAAATGCCGTTTATTCTGGATAATACCAAAAAATCACTTACTGTGTGTGTGCTGTTTACAGGCTCCTTTACTGAAACAGACTTCAAAACAAGGTTTTGGTCTTTGTCAATAAACATTTCCAAAAGCATTTCTCCGTCTTCAGTTCCCGAATATAATGTTTCATATTTCTGAGAATAGAAAAATTCTGTCCCTTTTGCTCTGTAAAGTCTTACGGCTCTGAAAAGGTCATCTGAAAAGGCATTTCCCGTCAGCTTGTCAAAAAACATAAGCAGCTTGTCATCTGTTGAAACAGAAGAAGCTTCCTTTTCTTCAGCTATGGTCTTTATGTAATTTTTAAAGTTTATCATTTCCCTTTTCATTTCCGTTTCAGCTGTACAGTGAATATATTCCGAATATGTATCCTTAATTTTTTGTTGTACATTTATCATAGCTTGTCCTCACTTTCTTACAATTGTCATAATTTAATAATAACCTTTTATAATCCTGATGTTTGCCTGTTTATGTTTAAAAATCAGCGTAATCCTTAACCAACACTACATTAAGCCGCTTTTTGTTTATCTGTTTTTTTGCCAAAATATAGTCTCTGTTTGACGTTGTAAGAATAAACATAAATTTCGATATTTTGTCTTTATTTTTCATATATGAAACAAGCTGACGCCAGTCAAAACCTCCGTCTGTAACAACTATGTTTAATGTTTTGCCTTTGTCTGGCTGACTGTTTATAAAATTTGTTACACAGCTAATATCCGTTCCGCCGCTGTGAGCCGGCAAGCCTACAATTTTGCCTCTTACACATTTCATAGGCGTTACAACAGTGTTGAATTCATAAGCAAGAGTATCCTGCGGAAAATTGCTTTGGGCTCCCTTAATCAGTGACTTGAAAATCTTAAAATCTTCGTCGGTCATTGAGCCCGATGAGTCTAAAAATACTCTCAGTCTGTCTACTTCAAAATCCTGAGATTTTTCACACTGTGAGGGTAAAATAAACTCTGTCGTGGCAAACTTCTTATTCGGTCTTCTGTATGAACTGTTTACATCGGGAACATAACCCATTATCATACTTTTGGCCTTCTTCCACCATACAGAGGAAATTTTATAAAGCTCATTATAAATTTCAACAGCTCTTTTTCCAAATGAATTTTTTCCGTAAGCTATGGGAGATTCATCTAAACATCTTTTTGCTTCCGACAAAATATTCTTATATACATTCTTATCTACATTTGACTGTTCTTTTTTTAGTAAAGGCAAAAAGTCGGAAGCGTATTTGCAGTTGTTTTCATTTTGTTCGTTTTCTGAACCGTTCTCTTCGCCGCTCTTTTGTTCACTCTCAGCCCCGGTCTCTTCGCCGTCCTTTTTTTCATTTTCTGAACCGCCTTCTTTGCTCTCTCTTTTTTGTTCATTTTCCGGGCTGCCTTCTTTTCCATCTTCTTTTCGTTCATTCTCCACACTGCCGTCTCTGCCGGTTTTGCTTTGTTTATTTTCTGAGCTGCCTTCACCGCTAAAGTTATCCTGTGTCTGATTGTTATTTCCTCCTGTATTTACAAGGTAATTTCTAAACTCATTTCCTGCTCCGGCTTTTTCCGTCCGGCCTTTTTCGGGACCAAAGCCGTTTCCCTTATCGGCTTTTCTTTTTATGTCCGAAATCTGCCTGTTAAGTAAATCGGTTTTGCTGTCTTCTTCTTTGGCTTCTTTATTTTCTCCGGTTTCTTCCTTTTCGGTTTGTTCGGAATTTTGCTGCTGACTGCCCTGACCATTGCCCCCGGGGCCATTTAATTTATTTTTAAGATTACTTTCTCCCATACTTCTAAGCTGCAGGTCAATTTGCTCCGCAAGCTTCGCAGAAATATTTATAAGAAATTCTCCCCTGGAAATATAAGAAGTATAAGTACGCTCGCTGAGATTATCATAATATGCAAATCTTGAGCCGCCCGGATGTATTTTAAAGTTTATGTCCGTATAAGGTCCGGTTTTCTTTTTACTGCAGTAATTGTAACCTGTCACTATCTGATTGACAACCGAATTAAGAGTTTTTTCACTCCAACTTCTCAAAAATAATTCTAAAGCCTCAGTGTTTTCACTGTATTTTATATAGCAGTCCTTACAATCAGTAAAAACGCCGAAGGACTGATGAATATTGTTTAAAAGCTCTCTTGAGGGCTTTATCAAATATCTGTCTATACCTGCATCTTCGGGGCTGTAAAGAAGCAAAGTATCTGTTAACATATTTTGAACCACAATAAACATCATTTCCACTTCGGTTTTGACAATGTGTTTATCTTTAACTTTGTCAGATATATTTATATTCTTTTCCAGCCTGAACCCCAGCAAAACCTGCGTAAATTCCCTAAGTGTCATATATAAAATATCGCTTAGAGGCAGTGACCAAAATTCATCGGAAATATAAATTTTCGAACCGCTGCACAGTATGCCCGCTTTTCCCTTTACATCCACTATGGGCAGATAAACAAGAGTTATCATAACGGGAGCATAGCTCACTATTTTCATTTTTATATTCTCCCATATGTCTTCTTTGGTCATTTGCGGCTTTTTTTTGTTTGTGGTTTGTCTGTTTTCGGTTTGAGCCGAACCGGTGTTCCGGCCGGTTGTTTCCGGCGGAACAGCCTTATTAATCTTTATCTTAGCCCATGACATATTATCTCTCCTTTCTCATCATATTTTTAATTCCGTATTTTTCGCATAAGCCGTCAGAGTGTTAATCATTTCAAAACAGCTGTCTTTATACAATTCCGCTGTTAATTCTCTTCGTGCATTTTCCGACATACGGTTAAACAAAACCGTAAATGCCTGGGGACGGATTTTAATAAAAAGAAGCCACTTCATAATTGCTTTTTTAATATCATCCCCTGCTCCGTCGCTGCCTATGAGTGAAGATATATATATCTGTATATCTTTATCCTCCGTAAATATTTTCTGTGAGGGCAGCTCCCTATCCGGTTTATCCTTTGACCACTTTGCTCCTTTTATATCTTCAAGGGATAAGCTTTGTCTTCTCTTATATTTTTTAAAAAAATCAGCGCCTCTTTCAGCACCCATAAGACCGCATAACCTGGCCTTGAGAACATTGTCTTCAGAAGCATATTCAGCCCCTTTGACAGTAATTTTCAAAGCAAGCTACGCAAGCTCCTCGTGGGATTTCAACACATCGCTTACAAATTCATAGGTTCTCGGTGTTGTAAATATGTAGTTTTTACACTCTTCATCCCCTGACATTTCAAGCTCTGCATCATATGAATGAAGAACCTGGTCTATAGTTTCTTTACTGCCGGAAATATGGGTCATAAAGCTTTCCAAATATTCTATAACAGCCGGGTGAAAATCATTGTCTTTAAAATATTGAAGAGTTTCTTTTGCATCCGGTTTGATTTCAAGTATGAGCATACGGGCTCTTACAGGGGCAAGAAGCCTTTCGTATAAGCCTCCGTCTTCTTCACGGTTTCCGGCGCAGCCCTGATACCATGTGTCGGGCATAACATAATCATTTATTTTTCTGTCAAGTATAAACTGATACATTATGGATTTAACCGCCGGCTCCTTTACCTGGTTAAGCTCGTCCATAAGAATAATTCCGTATTTTGGAAGATCCTTATTTATTCCCGGAAGCACTGCATCCTTCATCCACTTCATAACCCATGTTCCGTCGGCCTGCTTCTCGGGATGTGGTATTCCCTGAATATCAGAAGCCGACATAGTTGCAAGCCTCATATCCAAAAATCCCCATTCTTCTCCTGTGTATTCCGTCATAAAGTCAACTATGCTTCTGAAAACAGTCGACTTTCCTATACCCATTGTGCCTTCAAGATATACTGTGTTATAACAATGTTTGTT
>JAJQCI010000048.1 GCA_021202835.1 Clostridiales bacterium
CCATTATATTATTTCCAATAATGTTTGTCAATATTTTATTTAAGAAAAAGTCTTCCGGTTAAATTTGCCCGGTTAAATTTGATTTTAACAGTTCAGCCGTGCAGGGCAAGGCTGAACTGTTACATTTGATTTATAACAGGCAGGCCTAATATTTGTAATGACTGCATTATACCAAAATTCTCTGTCTGCATCACGTATAAAATTGACAGTTTGTTTAGGGGAAGAGCATGGGCTCTAAGTCTGCCAGAGCTTGGGGATAATCGAAGGTGGCGCTCATGCCGAAAAGCATATAGTCTACATCGTAAACTCTGCCTTCCTGAACGGCTCGGAAGTGCTTCCAAATGTCATTTTCAGAGAACTCTTTTTCAAACATTTCAAGGGCTTCCTTGGGCAGACCATGGGCTGTTCTTATAATTACGTCCGGGTCTTTGGCGAGGATTTCTTCGGTGTTTACTGTGAGAAAATCTTTTGTGTCATCGTGAAAAACATTTTCACCTCCGGCAAGCTCAACGAGAGAGCCGGCATAAGAGTTTTGGGTTGCTACGAGATAGCTGCCGGGCAGACCCATAAGCACAAGAACTTTGGGTTTTTCGCCGCTGTGCTTGCTGCTGTAGCTTTCCATAAATTCGTTATATTCGGCTATAATTGCCTCGGCTTCTTCGTTTTTGCCGTATTTATCGCCTATTAGCTCAACGCTGTCATACAAGCCCTTTACGCTTCTCAAATTTAAAAAGGTTGAATTTACGCCTATGTTGTCATAATGTATTTTTAAATCTCCTTCAAGAGTATCGGGGGTTAATACATCTGTGGGGTTAAGACTTTTTATTATTTCCATATCCGGCGACATAGGTGTTCCCACCGTTGTTACACCGTCATATCTTGAAGCTATGGCTGATACGGTTGTTTCGGGAACGCCTACAAGGCTTAAGCCCAGCCTGTCGGTTATATCGCAGATTGAGGCTGAGGTTGCCACAATTCGGGTGCCTTCGGGGGCAGTTGTTTCAGCAGGCTTGTCGGCATTTGCTGCGGCTTGACTGTTCGTCTGTTTTGCTCCCGATTCGGCTTTTTCCATAATTTCCTCATTTACCTTTTCACCGGAAGAGCCTTCCTGTGCTGCTGAGGTTTCCTCTGCCGAAGCCTCTTCCGCCGTCTCTTCCTCATTTGCCTCAGCAGCCGTTTCATCTTCGGAAACAGTCTCGTTTTCCTCTGTTACGGCGGTTGTGTTTTCTTCTGCCGATTCTTCCGAAGAACTTCCACAGCCAACAGCAAAGGCGGAACACATCAAAAGAACAATTAAACATTTAAAAAATTTCAAAATCGGTTCCTCCTTAATTTCCGTAGTATTCCGAGTAGTTGCTTATCATTGAAGCAACGTCCGCTCTTGTTGCGGCAGATGTGTAATCATAGCCGTTTGTGTTCTGCTTTGTTATGATGCCGGCTTTGCCTGCTGTTATGACATTTTCCTTTGCCCATTCGCTTACGCCTGTTGTGCCGGGGGAAATGCTCTTTGTTTCAAGGGCTGTGCCTTTGTAAGCTGCATATTTAACAAGAATTATTGCCGCCTGTTCACAGGTGACGGGGCTGTCGGGGCTGAAGGAGGTTTCGCTCATTCCGTTTACAATTCCGTTTTTGTTTGCCCATGCAATGTAAGGGGCGTAATATTTTGAATTGTCAACATCCGAAAAAGTACAGCTGCCGGAAATATCCTCACCGCTGAGTCTGCCCAAAACGGTTACAAACATACCTCTTGTCATAGAGGAATCAGGTTCAAAGGTCGTCTCTGTTGTGCCACTGAACAAGCCCTTGTTTACAACATTTTTGATTTCGCTTTCAGCCCAGTGGCCGTTTATGTCTGTCAGCTTGTCTCCCGGTTCTTCCGCTGCAATTTCTTCTTTTTCTTCCTGTTCGTCAAGGCTGCCCTCGGAGGCTTCTGCTGTTGACAGGTCGCAGTTCCAATAGAAGCAAACATCTCTGCCCATTGGGGCAACATACATCTGCACTCTAATATAGCTGTCTGCCGAGGGGGCAGTGAATTTTATATCCGCACTGTCATTTGATGAGCTTTCCTTTAAAACAACGTATGTTACATCTTCGTAGCTGCCTTTGGGTTCTGTTTGAACAGCAAAGCGAATGTTTGAGAGATTGCTGTACAAAAGCATACGCATTGTTATAACAGCCCCGTCATCTGTCTGTTCCACAACAGCCTTTTCATAAACTGCACTTCTGCACATTCCTTCCCCAAGCTCCGCATTGGCTGTTCCGCCGTCGTCTGTTTTGCCTGTGTCCGGGTTTAAATAATGTGTTTCCGTTGACACCGTATATGTACCGTTAGCCAAGCTGTCTGCTCCAAATGAATTAACTCCCAAAGTTCCTGCCGCAATACCTAAAGCAAGAACAACCGAAACCGCTTTTTTAAATATTTTCATATTATCGTTCCTTTCCGTATAATTTTTTACTGTATTCTTAAACCCAATTCGGGAAGGCCGATTTCTCAGCCTTCCCTAAAAAAGGAGGGATTTATGAAAAACTAAAATATTGTTTAGTTTTTATCTTAATCCTGTTTACATGTATTCATCAATGAATCTTAAAAGCATAACTGCTATCTCTGCTCTTGTTGCTTCGCCCTTGGGGTCAAAGCTGCCGTCTGTACGTCCGTTTATGATACCTGCGGCTGCAAGTGCATTAACACTTTCCTGAGCCCAGCTGCTGATTTTGTCGCTGTCTGTGAAGTCTGCGGAATAGACGGCTTTAAGTTCGATTCCTTCATTTTCTGCGAACTTGCAGAGAATAAGTGCCATCTGCTCTCTTGTTATATTTGCATAGGGGGCAAATGTATCTTCGTCCATACCCTTTACAATATCATTTGCTGCTGCGTAGCCAACGTATGAATAGAAGTAATCGTCGGAATTTACGTCATTAAAGCTCATTTCATAAGACTTGTTTGTGTCAATTCCCTTAAGTCTGCCGAGAACTGTTACAAACATTGCTCTTGTTGTGGCAATATCGGGACCGAAAGAGTTTTCGTCAACACCGTTAAACAGTCCCATCTCAGCTGCTCTTATGATATATTCCTCAGCCCAGTGGCCCTCAATATCATCGAAAAGCTGACCGTCTGCTTCGGCTTCTTCTTCAACATCTTCAATTTCTTCTGCGATTTCCTCTGCTTCGTCTGTGGGAACTACCGCAAAAAGACCGAATTCTTTAACGGTAAGAACATAATATTCGCCGTCTTCCGAAATTTCATATTCAAGCTCTGTTAAGTAAGCCTCTGAGTTATCCTCTGAAACAACTCTGTAAATAACAACATTTTCGCCGTATGCTTCTATAACGGGAATATACACTTCCGCTGTTCCGCTCGGGCTTACTTCCGAGCCGTTTGCGTCTTCGGCGCTTATGCTGTAGAGGGTAAAGCCGCCGTTTATAAGGCTCTCAGCTGTTTCATAGTCGCTGCCGTCTGAAACAGCTTCCGCAGTAAATGTTACGTCATCGTCGAATATATAAGCGTCTGCTTTAATCTTAATTCCCGTTGTGTCGCTTGTATAGCTTGTTAAGCTTCCGCTTGAACCGCTTGAACTTGAGCTTCCGCTTGCCGTTGTTGAATTTTGTGTAAGTGTAGCGCTGCTGTCAGCCGCTGTCATATTGTTCCATGAAAGCTTAAGCCTTGCGGCAATATAGCCGCCGTCGTTTTCGGTAATTCCGTCCATAGGCGTATAAGGCACGCTTATTTCAACAGGGATATATTCGCTTTCAAGGTCTGTTGTTGTAAAGCTGAACAGAGTAACGTAGCTGAATGTATGTTCTGTTCCGTCATATCTTGTGTTTGTTGTAAACTTGTCTGTGTCATCAACGGAAATAGAAACCTCGCTGCTCTTTATTCCCTGCAGAGCCGAGGTGTAGCCGCTTACGGAAACGGGATTTGTAGCAATCTGAACCTTTGCGCTTGTTCCGTTATTGCTTACGGTTACAAGAGCCTGTCTGTTGTTGTCAAAGGCAGAATCGCCCATTGAAGCCTGATCTAAGTTTGCATTCCAAAGATATATGTCCATCCAATACTTTCCGTCCTCTATTTCACTGTCGGATGAAGATGAAGAGGAGGAAGCCGTAAATCTAATGTCTGTAGAGCTTACTGCAGAGGAAACACCGTCTTTAACAGCAACTGCATAGATCGTAACCGTCTCACTTGTACCTGTTACGGTAAACTCACCGCCGTAAAGGTTTGAGCTTTCGGAGGGAACAGAACCGTCTGTTGTATAGTAAATTTCAGCACCGTCCTCTGCTGTTATTTTTACTGTTACGGTTTGATTGTTTGTGGGTGATGAATCGGAAACAGTTATTTCGGGAGATTCAACCTGAATTTCTGTTTCTGCATCTTCAACAACAACTGCATTTGCCCAGTCAAGCTCAAGTCTTGCCGCTTGGTCAAAGCCTTCCATAGCATCGGAGCTTATACGAATGTAAATAACATCTTCCTTTTCGCTGTCACGTTCCATTGTGAAAACTCTGGGGAATTCGTAGGTTGTTTCATCTCCGGTTGTATAATTAAGACCGTAGTCTGTAAAATATTCGGCTATGTCGGCTGAAATTTCATAGGTTGAATTATTCCACCAGTCATAGTTCATTGAATCTGCCGAGGGGTAGCTCCAAAGCTTTGTTAAGTGGCCGTAAAGCCCTGCGTAGTAAACTGCCTTAACGGTAAGCCTAACTGTGCTCTTTCCGTCTTTCACTGTTACAATTGCGTTTCCATCAAGGGCATCATTTCCCATTGATGTCGAGCCTTGGTTTACCTCACTCATCATAACAACGGGAACACTGTAAACAACAGCCTCGGAATCTTCGTCATCGCCGTCATCGCCCTTATCTTCCTGTACCTCTGTTAATGTATCAGTATCAATAACAATTCTTACAATATGTGTCATTGTTCCGACTGGAGTATTAACCACAAGCTGAACATTTTCCACATCGTCAATACTGTCAAGCTCAACCAAAACGTAATTATAGCCCTCGTCGTCTGTTGAAACCTCCAAAACAGTGTAATTTTCACCGTCAAGAGCCTGTGAAATATCGCCTATCATTGAATTTGTATAGGCTAATTTTACATATACCTTACCGTCTGTTACCGTTATGGGAACATCAGTTGTTGTAAAATAACTGCCTGCACTTGATATCTCGTCTGAATCCGATTTTAATATTGATATGTCGGCAGTATAATCTCCGTCGGCAACATATTTTTTAAGAGTATCGCCGTCAACGGCAATTCTTACAATGTGGGTCATTGTTCCGACTGGAGTATTAACCACAAGCTGAACATTTTCCACATCGTCAATACTGTCAAGCTCAACCAAAACGTAATTATAGCCCTCGTCGTCTGTTGAAACCTCCAAAACAGTGTAATTTTCACCGTCAAGAGCCTGTGAAATATCGCCTATCATTGAATTTGTATAGGCTAATTTTACATATACCTTGCCGTCTGTTACCGTAATGGGAACATCTGTTGTCGTAAAATAACTGCCTGCGCTTGATGTTTCGTCTGAATCCGACTTAAGAATTGATATGTCGGCGGTATAGCTTCCGTCGGAAACCTCTGTTTTGCTCTGTGAAACCGCCGTCAGGCTGTCCCAGTAGATTTTTGCTATAGTTACGGCATCAAAATATCCGTTTTCAAAGTACAAGCCCTCAAGCTCTCCTGTCAGGTTATTCATTGCCGGAACATAAATTGTGAAATTTGTATAGTAATATGCAGCATAATCTCCTGTTAAGGGGAAGGTTACCTGTGAAACAACCTGTGTATCATCGCTGAAATAAGAATCGGAATAATCTGTGTCGCTCTTTTCCGCAGCCGTTCCCTCGGTTATTAAACTGCCGCTTGTGTCGTTGTTTTCGTAATAGCCGTTAAATTCGGTTACATATAAGGGCTCTGTTTCCGTTCCGTTTATAATGTCCGTTGTCAGTGAAACATTACCTTCGCTGTCAACATTTATTACAGCTGTTATTGTGTCATTTTCAACAAGGCTATGAGAAACCGTGTCTGTATAAAAAGCAATTTCAACGGTATATTCGCCCTCTGCCAACTCCTCAGTGGGAAGATTTATTGTTTCATCTTCTATAACGAGTGACAGGGCGTCTAAAATTGCGTTCTTTATGGCATTACTCGAATAGGTTGCTCCCGAAACCGCATCTACTCCGTTTATTGCATCTGCATCTGTTGCCGAAAGACCTGTTACGGAAGCGGATATGCCCTCTGCCGCTGTTTGAAGCTTGGCTTGGTTTGTTTCGGCATATGTTCCCGAGAAGTTTGAACCTTCAACTGTAATTGAAGTAATATAACCGTCCGTTACGGTAACTGTTACGGTTACATCATACGAGCCAAACTGGTCGATATGGGCTGTTCCCGTATAGGTTTTCACTGTACTTTCTTCAGTCAGTGAACTGTAGTCTATGGCAATATAGGCGTTTTGAGCCGCATTTATAGCCCCTATAAACATGTTTACATAAACGCCGTCGGCGCTGTTGTCGGGAATGTCAAATGTGATTTGTGTTACGTTGCCATCCTCGTCAGTACCTGTTATATCGGCATCAACAGTATCGCCGCTTGCCGAGCTGCCCTGATAAATTTTCCACTCAGTCGCCCAGCCGCTTATTGTGCCTACGGTTACAGCCTGTAAATTAACGGTAAGCTGCGCCGTGCCGTCGCTGTTTACCGTGAGAACAGCACTTTTTATACAAGAAGCCGCCATGGAATCATTTGAGGTGTTTGCCGCATTTTTAAGAGAAACATCTATATCATATTCGCCGGCCTCAAGTTCAATCTGTGCCGAGCCGAAGGAATATGTTTCAGCTTCAACAGCCGCAAGAGTGTCTGTATCAATGACAATTCTTATAATATGTGTCATTGATCCTATAGGGGTATTAACCACAAGCTGAACATTTTCAATATCGTCAACGCCGTCAAGCTCTACCAAAACATAATTATAACCCTCGTCGTCTGTTGATACTTCCAAAACAGTGTAATTTTCACCGTCAAGAGCCTGTGAAATATCGCCTATCATTGAATTTGTATAGGCTAATTTTACATATACCTTACCGTCTGTTACCGTTA
>JAJQCI010000256.1 GCA_021202835.1 Clostridiales bacterium
GTGTATAAGCGAAATTAACAAATCTCTCAACACTGACAAAATAACTCTGGCTGATATTTATTATAAAGCAGCCCTTGAAAATTTAAACAAGGTTTATTTCGGGGGTTCTGTTAAAAATGTTAAGAACGTTTTTGTCGGAAAAAAGGTGGCTGCAGAAACAAATAACCACCAGTCTGACCAAACCGAAATAGATAGGCTTAAAGTCAATATTAATAAGAAAAACAAAGATATAAAAGATGTTCAGATGAACTATATTAAAACCAAAGGATATCTGGAAAAGTAAAAAAAGGCAGCATAAATCTAAAAGGATTCGATGGTATATGTTCTGCAGCAAAGAAAAAATGAATTGGCGAAGCTTAAGAATGAACGTCCGCCTGCCGTGCGTTATGAAGAAGTGGAGAAATCATTTTTAATTATCTTTAAACGCTGGGAGACAGTCGAAGTTGATAACAGCGAAGAAGTAAATGAGTGGCAGGTCAGGGTTTATGCTTTGGAGGAAGAAATAAGAGACAGGGAAGCAGATGTTGAGGCAAAAAAACGTGAAATTAGAGATATTAAAGACGAGCTGAGCGACAATGAAAGCTTTGCCGAAGGTATGATAAAGAAAATTAAAAATGAAATAAGCAGAAACAGGGAAGAAATAAAAGATATAGAAAATAAAATTGCTTTGGAGAAGGAAAACGCAAAGAGAGATTATTATAACAGGCAGAAAAGCAAGCTTATTTCGGATGTTAGAAATTATTTTGAGAATTTGAGATTTTCAATAAGAGATAATATTACTTCCGATATGGACAGCTTCTGTGAGGACGTAAAAAATCGTATAGACAGGGAATTTGACGCAAGAATCGAAAGCCGCTGCAAGCTTATAGACGACTATCTGAAATCTTTAAAAACAGGCTCAAAACAAATAAATGAGTATGACAGTATGGTAAGGAGATTTGACAATATGCTTAATGAGCTTAAAAGCGGCAGAGTGTAACTTTCACAAAACCTATGGCCGGGCCGGCAAAACAGCAGGGAAGCTTGATGAAGCCGGCAGACCTGAAACATTAATTATCAATAAGGAGGGTAACCGTGAACATTAATGACAACTTTGAATTTAAAAATATGTTAAGGATGCTTTCAGGCAATTTGAAGAAAGTCGATGAAACAGTTGAAAGGCTCAGGGATGAGCTTAATGTATGCCATGATGTGGAAGCACATCTTACGGAGGCATATGAAAAGACGGAGAGTGACTATATTGAGAAAATTAAGCAGGTAAAGGATAAAACCGAGGAGCTTATATCTGCGTCAAAAGATCTTGACGAAGATATGGCGGCGTTAAGAGAGAATGAACCTAAGCCTGCCGTTTACTATGAAGAAGAAGAAAGGCCGTTTCTTATTCTCTTTAAAGTGAGACGAACTGTTGAAAAAAAGGATTATACCGAAGTAAATCTTTGGGAAGATAAAATTAAAGCTTTGGAAGCAGAAAAAGATTCACTTTTGGGGCAAATAGAGGAATGTAATATAAAAAGCGAACAAATTCGGTCAGAATATGAGAAATATGCCGACGAATACACAGCTGCCCTTAAGGAATATGAGAAAGCTGTTAAATATGCCAAAGACGCTATAGGTGAAGCTTTCAAAAGCCTGCGTGCTTAAAAATGTCTTGAAAACAGGAGGTGTGGGTAATGAATATAACCAAAAATCAGTATAAGGCTGAATTTGACAAACTGAAAGACAAGGTTTTGGATATTTTGAATGAAGCCAAGGACTATTATGATAAATGGGAAATAACCGACAAGGCTGAGGCCTTTAATGTACATATCGAAAACCTTAAAAACAACGAATTTTCAATAGTTGTTGTAGGAGAATTCAGCGCCGGCAAGTCAACATTTTTAAATGCCCTTATGGGAGAGAGAATATTGCCTTCTTTTTCAAGCGAAACTACGGCAACCATCAATTTCCTTAAGGATAAAAGCAAGGCCCCCAACGGAACGGAAGCTGTTGTATATTTTAAAGACGGGCACACTAAGGAGTTTAAAAAAGCGGATTATTCAGTTTTGGAAAAATATCTCACTAAAAACGACGAAATAAACGTTGCAAAAGAGATAGAGAAGGTAGACTATTATCTTGACTCTAAATTCCTTAAAGAGGGGGTTATGCTTGTAGACAGCCCCGGCCTTAACGGAAATGAAGAAGGCCACAAGGAAATGACAGAGGCTCAGATTGAAAAATCCAGCGCAAGCATTTTTATGTTCAGAGCAGAGCAGCCCGGCAGCAAAAGCGATTTTGAGTTTTTGAGCAATCTTAAGAAAAAGGTAAACACAATCATATTTGTTCTTAACAAAATCGACGAGATAAAGGCAAGCGAAAACCAGACAGTTGAAACGGTAATAGAAACTTTAAAGAAAAACTATAAGAAATATTTCCCGGATGAGAAGACGATTCCCGAAATTATAGGAATAGCGGCTTATCCTGCCCTTGTTGCCCGTTCTTCAAAAGAATTGGAATATGAGCGCAAGAAAGTTCACACACCCGAAGAAAAGGCAGAATATCTTAAGCTTTCAAGATTTCAGATTTTTGAAGACAGACTGTGGAAATTTTTGACACAGGGCGAAAAGGCTAAGAGTATGCTTGTTGAGCCTGTTGATAAAACGCTTAACTTCTTAAAGGAAGAAAAGGACAAAAACGAAGAGTTTATAAGCTATTTGGACAATAACAACAGCAAGGAGGATATTGACGATCAAATAGAAGAAATAGAGGCCAAAGAGAGGGATATAAGAAAGCAGCTAGACGCTACGGCTTTGGAAATAGGGCAGGATATAAAAAATATAACCGATGATATCAAGGGTGAAATAAAGGATAAAATGGACGCCTTTAAGAAACGCCAAAATTCCATCATCGACAGCTGGACGACAATAGACGATTATGAGGAATATGTTGAAAGCATAAATTCAACAATTAAACGCCAAACAGAAATCATAATGGAAGAGGCTGCTGAAGAAATGGGAAATCAGGCTGAGAATCTTATGCTTGACAAATATAATAATATTATGAGCACAATTGACATACCAAATGTAAAGTTCAATAATATTGAGAATGTTTTTTCACTTTCAGCTGACAGCTTTAAATCCAACATGGAGTGGTATGAGGAAGAAATGAAAAAAAGAAGGGCTGAGCTCAACGCTCTTAATTCCAAGGCGGATGAAGCGGAATTAAGCCTTATGGAAAAGAGAAATAACGAAAGGAAGAAAAAGAAGCTTGAAGCCAATATAACCAGTCTCCAAAATGAAAAACTGACATTTGAGAGTGCAGCTCTGCCTGAAAAACGATATTACAAAGTGAACGTTGAGGTAGAAGAAGGCGGCATTAAGGGCTGGTTTAGGTCTATTTGGACGGGCTCATCATATGTTACCCGTGAAATCGAGAAAGACAACAGTGATGAAATAGAGGCGGCAAAAGCAGAACATAAAAGAAAGGCCGACGCAAGACAGGCGGAAATAGATAAAATAAATAACGAAATCGAGAAGTACGGAGATGTTGAGGGGGCAAGCTTAAGTGAACAGATGAGAATTAAAAGGCTTAACGCTCAGCTTAAAGAAAAAAAGGCCGAAATGGAAGCCTTTAAAACAAAGTTTTTTGATGATTTCAAAGAAAACCAGACAAGGTTTATAAGAAAAATGAAATACAATGTTGAAGATTCCATCGGAGACGCTTCAAGAGATATAGTAAAAAATGTTGAAAACGGAATAAAGGAATATAAAAATTCCCTTGCGAATGCTATGAGCAAGGTTGTTTCTGCCAAGCTTAATGAAGAGCTGGAGCGCAAGCGTATCGAAAAAGAAAGGCTCAGGAAGGGTTTAGATGATTCAATAGCCGAGCTCGAAAACAAAAGGGAAAAATGTAACAAAAGAATCGAAGCTGTCAATAAAATTTTAGCAGACGCAGCCGGAATTAAGGCGCTGCTTGAAAGCCGCAGTGTTGACAGCGTTGTTAAAGATTTATAAGCTCATAAGGAGGTAAATTATGGACAAGCTTGAAGTTTTAAGAAATGCCGCCGAGGTTTTGAACGACGAGGGGCTTCTGGAAAAAATAAATAATATTGAAGAAGGCTTTGAAAGCAAGACATATATGCTCAGTGTTATGGGTCAGTTTTCGGCCGGAAAGTCGGCGCTTATAAATTCACTTTTGGAAAGGGATATTCTTCCGGTTCATATAACCGAAGCGACAACGGCTATTACATATATAAAATATGCCGATGAAGAAGAATATGCAAATATGATTTCCGAAGATAACCAATACAGAAAAATAGATGTCGACGAGGTAGGAAGTATATGGAAGGACGGTATGACCCCCGACGGAACCCCCGTTGAAGAAATTGTAAGACTGGATATATATGTTAAATCAGAGCTTTTGAAAAACGGGCTTATTATAGTAGATACTCCGGGGATAAATACCATAGTTAAAAGAAATGAAGCCATAACTGTGGGTATGCTTAAGAAAACCGACGAAATTCTATATGTTATGAGCAAGGATTTGACAGTAAGCGACATTTCATATGTTAAAACAATAACGGAAAACGGTATTCCCCTTTCTTTTGTCAGAAGTCATTCGGATAAAATCAGGTCAACGGAAGAGAATGCCGAAAAAACAATTGCTAAAACAAGAGAAGAGCTTAAAAAGATTTCTCCGGAAGCAAAGGTTATATTCACCTCGACAGATAAAAGAAGTGAATATTACAACGGTATAAATGAGCTCAGGAGCTATATTGTTTCGGCTATTTCAAATGATATAGAAAAAAGGGCGGAGCTGAGCGCAAAAGCAAGGGCTAATGTTATAAGCGGCATTCTTTCCGAAGAGCTTAACGGTAAGGTTAAGCTTATGCGTGACAAAGCCGAAAATGACGGAAATGAGCTTAGGAAAAAGCTTGACGCAGTTGAAAGGCGTAAAAAGAGCATACAAAACAACCTTGACAGAAGAAAAAAGAATATTGAAAGAGGTTTCAGGGCTGCAGATGAAGATGCTTTAAGCAGTACAAAGCGAAGCAGGGACAAATGTATTTTGAAATTCGAAGATTATCTTAAAACAGTCAGTATCGACAGCAGCTATACCGATGAAATTTATAACGAAGCCTACAGCCGGCTTGAGGAAGGCTATAAGGATATATATTATGCTTATAAGGAAGCCTATGATAAATTTATAAGTGAAAACAACAGTGAAATGCTGGAGGAGCTTTCATTTGGCGGTATAGACACTGACAAAATTCCCGTTTGCAGCAGCATTAACGAGATTGTAAATGACATGCTTGAGAAAAACGAGGAGCTTAATGAGCTCGAGAGCAAAATAACGGGAACCCAAAACCTGATTGAAGAGCTTGAAGCCAGGCTTGACGAGCTTCATCTCTCTGAGGAAGAATATGAAGAAGCAAAGGCCGGGCTTGAAGACTTGAAGCTTCAAATCGAAGAGTCTAAAAAAGAACTGGGAGAATATAAACCCGTATATATTGTAGATGACAAAGGGGCCGGAATGAGGTCTGCTTTCGGAAACGTCGGCAAGGCACTTGACTGGGCGGCGCTTCTTATTCCCGGGGCGGCTTATGAAAAATTGTTTGCTCAGGCCGCCAAGCTTACTACATCTGCAAAAAATGCTACAAACATTTTTACAAAAATGGGAAAAGTGGCAAGCAAGACAGACCCAATAAAGGATACTCTTTTTGCTATGAAGAATTTATTCCCCGCTAAGAAAAAAGAGGTTACAACCGATGATGTTAAAAAATATGCTTCAGACACAAAGGGAAAGCTTGTTGAAAAAGGCGGAGCAGGCATACTGGAGATGCTTACTTTTGAACATTGGTTTGAAAAGCTGGGTGAAAAAATAGGGGGGAAAGCCTATCCGCAGAGAAGACCTTGACGTTAAAAACGCCTATGAAAAAGAAAGAACCAGAATTGAAAACGAAAAAATGGGCATTGTAGAGAAATCTATAAAAATACAGAGAGATTTTGGTGTTCTTAAGTCAGAGGAGGATGAAACAAGATACAGACAGGATGAATTAAAGAGAATAAAAGAGGAAACCGAAAAAGAGATTTCCGAAAAAAGATATGAGATTGAAACAAAAGCAAAGGAAGATGTATTTAAAGAATATAAGAATGACTATAAAAAATGGTTTGAAGAGAGAATTAAAGAGGTTCTTGAAGAGGTTAAAGAGAGAATCGAAAGCATAATTACCGGTATTCGGGAAGAATATGTGGAAAAGTGCTGCGAGGGCATTATAGCAAGTCTGGAAAATGTTGAAGCCGAGTATAAAAACCTTTCAGATGAAATGGAGGCTATGGGCGAAAGCGAAATGAGCGACAAAATAAAAGAATATGAAGACTTTATTGAAAAAATAGGAGCTTAAGCTATGGGCGAAGAAAGATACAGCTTAAACAAGCTTGTTTTGGGGGAAGAGGAAATTAAATATAACTTTTTGAGGAAGTTTTTTTGCAGAAGACTGCCTTTAAATTCAGATGTTAATTTTCGTGATTTTGCAAGGTCAAACGGCTTTGAAATCTCTTTCGGTTCCGAATTTAAGTGTATAAAGTCTAAAACGGAAAAAGGCGAAAAAAGAATTTATAAATCACCGGAAACACCTGCGGGAACCGTTATTTCGGTTCCTGCGGTTCGCCCCGAAAAATATGACGGTTATGACACTGTTTTTGAGATTATAGGTTATCCATTCAGCACGAAGGATTCTTTGGAAAAAATCAAGGGAATTCTTAAAACCTATGATGTTGAAACGTCAAAATATGTTGTTATTCTTTATGAAGAAGACCGGGCAGGGGGCTTTACGGATACGAAAAACAGCTATTCTATTGTTTCGGATGCCGAAAAGAATATAAAAAAAGAATTTTTCTCCAGCTTTCCGGATGTCAACATAAAAATTGTAAACGAAAATGATGATGATCTGTCAGACAGGGGAGAAATTACGCCGTTTTCCGAAAAGCTTGCAGAAGAATATAAGAGGGCATATGTTAAGAGCTTTAAATATTTTAAAGCTTCTTTCGACATTATGTATTATATCTATATAAAAG
>JAJQCI010000323.1 GCA_021202835.1 Clostridiales bacterium
CTGTTGCCGATGTAGTAAACAACGACCCTGCCATAAACGGCAAGATAAAGGTTGTTTTTGCAGAAAACTACAGAGTATCCCTTGCAGAAAAGCTTATTCCTGCGGCAGATGTTTCAGAACAGATTTCAACAGCCAGCAAGGAAGCTTCGGGAACGGGCAATATGAAATTTATGCTTAACGGCGCAATCACAATAGGTACTCTTGACGGCGCTAACGTTGAAATAAGAGAAGAAGTAGGCGACGACAATATCTTCATCTTCGGCCTTACAGCTGACGAGGTTATAGAAACATACGCTAAGAACAACTATAATCCCTGGGACGTTTATAACATCGACTCAGACGTAAGAGGCGTTATGAATGACCTTGTAAACGGAACTCTTGATGAGAACACAGAGCTTTTCAGAGAGCTTTACAATTCACTTCTCAACGGCATAAACGGCAACAGAGCCGACGAATATCTTGTTCTTAAAGACTTCGCAGCCTATAAGAAGGCTCAGGAGGAAAGAAACGAAGCCTATAAGGATCAGGACAAGTGGGCAAGAATGGCTATTCTCAATGTAGCCAAAGCAGGAAAGTTCTCCTCTGACCGTACAATTCAGCAGTACGCAGACGAAATTTGGAACTTAAAGCCCATTCATGTTGAAATGGAAGAACAATAAAAATTTTGCCCTTGTTTGAAACCGGTTAAGGGCAATAAATAATAAAAGTAATTAAATAAGCTCCCAAAGGCCTTTAAGTCTTTGGGAGCTTTCGGCTTTAAGCTTATTTTGTTTTTACAAAGCCATAGCTTTCCATAATCTGCATATATTTTACAAACCGTGGATAAAGAGGCTCAACAGCGTCACCGAAGCGCTTTTTTTGAAGCTGGGCAAGCTCGGAAACCGTGCGCTTGCCGTCAATGAGAGGGAGTACATAGCTGCCCATATCATCAAGGTGAACCCTTGTTATTTTAGGCTTATTAAAAAGCTTTTGGGCTAATCTGTTAAAAAAGCCTTTGTTTTGAACCAGAATAACTGTTTTGCCCTCTTTATCTTTTTCAAAGCTTATTTTTTCATTTATTTCGGGAATCAAATCAAGATAATTTTTTTTGCCCTTTTTCATCAGAATGCACCCGGTTATTTGCTGTTTTTGCTGCCTAAAGCAAATTTAACAAGCAAAAAGATCATAAGAGCAAGGAGCACAAGGCCGCCTATATTGCCGAGGCTTAAGCTTCCCGAAAGATCGGGGTTTATACCCAAAACGGCGAGAATAGCAAGGGCGATTCCCACAAGGCCTTCACCGGCTATCATACCGGCGCAGTAAAGAGTGCCTCTTGTAGACTGTTCTGTCTTAACCTTTTCGGAGGTTTTCTTACGCATATCCATAAGCCCTCTTACAACTCCGCCTGCCATAATTCCGGCGTTAAGATAAATAGGAAGGTAAAGACCTATAGCAAAGGGCATAACGGGTATACGGAGGATTTCCATACAGATACCCAAGAAGGCGCCTATAAATACCAAATTCCAAGGGAGCTCGCCGCCCATAATACCCTCGACGATCATCTTCATAAGTGTAGCCTGAGGAGCCGGAACCTCTGCCGAGCCGTAGCCCCATGCGTTGTTAAGAAGATAAAGAACACCGCCTATAGCAAAGGCTGCCACGATAGCTCCTATAATTTCGCCTATCTGCTGCTTTATGGGTGTTGCGCCCAAAAGGTAGCCTGTTTTAAGGTCCTGAGAGGTATCTCCGGCCATAGCGGCAACTATACAGATAACAGAGCCTATAGCTATGGCTCCTGTCATACCGGCGATGCCTGTGTTTCCTGTTGCCTTAAATATAATTGTGGCAACGAGGAGAGTTGCTATACACATACCCGAAACAGGGTTGTTTGAGCTGCCTATAAGACCTACCATTCTTGAAGAAACTGTTGCAAAGAAGAAGCCGAAAACCACGATTATAACAGCGCCGAGAAGATTAACGGGAACAACAGGCAGAAGCCATATTATAACGGCTATGATAAGGATACCGGCGAGAACGATCTGCATGGGGAGATCCTTTGCCGTACGGGAAACGCTGCCGTCATTTCCGCCGTTTTTAAGAGACTTGATTGAATCGCTGAAGGTGGAAACGATAAGAGGAAGTGACTTAATAAGAGATATAAGGCCGCCTACGGCTATTGCCCCTGCGCCTATATATCTTAAATAGCTGCTCCAAAGAGCACTTGCGCCGCCGGAAGCAAAAAGCTCGCCTATTGTGGCCGTTCCGGGATATATAACTGCGTCGGCGCCGAAAAGAACCATAGCAGGAATAATAACCATCCAGCCCATAAGAGAACCGGCAAACATATAAGAGGCGATTCTTGGGCCTACAATGTAGCCTACACCTAAAAGGGCAGGATAAATTTCAATTCCTATTTCACCCTTTAGGGAGCTGAATATTTTTGAAATATCCGCCGGAACAACCTTAATTCCGTCGATTATAAATTTAAATATTGCGGCAATGCCCATACCGCTGAAAACAACAGCTGCGTTTGAGCCGCCCTCTTCACCTGCAAGAAGTACATCGGCACAGGCTGTGCCTTCGGGGTAGAGAAGAACTGCGTGTTCCTTAACAATAAGGGAATTACGCAGAGGTATCATAAAAAGAACACCTAAGATACCGCCGCAGAGAGCTATGGCAGTGATTTCAACAAGGCTCGGCATATCGCAAAGCCCCTCTTCGGCCCAGAGAAAAAGTGCCGGCATGGTGAATATTGCTCCTGCCGCCAGAGATTCACCGGCGGAGCCTATGGTTTGAACCATGTTGCTCTCCAAAATGGAGTTTTTGCGCAGAATCTTTCTGATTACGCCCATTGAAATAACCGCCGCAGGTATTGACGCACTTATGGTCATACCTACACGCAGACCTAAATAAGCGTTGGCTGCGCCGAAAATAATTGCTAAAATGACACCCATTATTATAGATGTCACCGTAAATTCCGGAGTTATCTTTTCAGCCGGTATATACGGTTTGAAGTCTTTGTTGTTCACAAGACATCCCCCTTTTAAAAAAATTTTACATTTCTGATTCTACCACAAGTACATTCTTTTGTCAAGTTTTATACAAGAACAGTGATTAGAATATAATTGAATTGTTATAATTTGACGGATCAATTGCTGGTTCAGATGATTATTATTGTTATTTTTTCGTGACAGTTCGGCTGTGCCCTGCCAAGTGACCAGAAAAATGCGCACCTAAGCGGCGCCGGATGAGTAACTGCGTTTGATAATCATATGGCCGATTGTAACTGCAATATATGTCCGGCGCTATGGGTTCTTTTCAGAAGAAAAATACCGAAGGCACAAATTTTGGCTTCGGCAGAATGGGTGCTGTACTGTCTGCAGCAATGTTCCCCTGCTTAAAAGGAGAAATTTGTCAACTTCGGCCGCCTTAAATTTTCCTTTTTAAAACAGATCATCGTCAAAGTCGTCTTCGAAAATATCATAATCATCTCCGAAAATGTCGGAATTTTTGCCGATAAGCTTCATATAGGTTTCCATTGCTTTATTATAAAAGATTTCGGTTTCTGAAGGCTTATCCATATTTTTATACAATTCTCCCATACAAAAATAACACTCTGCCAGCTTCTCTCCATAGACTTCGGGCTTTTCCTCCGAAAGATTTTCATATATTGCCGCAGTTCTTTTATATAAGCTTTCGGCTTCTTCAAACCTGTTTTCTGTGCGGTATAAAGTCCCCATACTGTTACAGCATTCTGCCAAATCAGGACAAAATTTTTCAGGGTTTTTATCCGACAGCTTTTCATACATTTCTATTGCTTTATTATAGGCCGCTTCGGCTTCTTCGAGTCTGTCTGCTAAGCCGTACAAGCCTCCGATTATATAATGGGTTTCCGCAAAATCGGGATAAAATTTTTCAGGATTTATTTCGGAAAGCCTTTTATATAATTTTGACATCTTCTTATAAGCAGTTTCTGCTTTTTCAAATTCGTCTGTTTGTTCATAAAGCTTTCCCAGATTAAAACAGCATTCCGCCAAATCGTTTCCAAAGGCTTCAAAATCTTTTTCCGCCAGCCTTTCCCTTATTTTCATTTCTTTCTTGTATGAAATTTCAGCTTCTTTATATTCCTCCATATCAATATAGAATTCTCCTGCCTGTTTATAGCTTAATGCCAAATAAGGGTTATATGCCTCCGGATTCCTGTCTGCTGCTTTTTTCATAAGCTTCACTGCTTTAATATAGAAGTGTTCGGTTTTTTCAAAGTCATTTACTGCGCCGTATAAAATTCCCATATTGTTATAAATTTGTGCCAAATCCAGAATATAGTCCCCGGGGTTATTGTTTGCCAGCTTTTCCGATAATTCTGCGGCTCTTTTATATTTGTTTATGGCTTCGGCAAATTTTTCTTCCGCACTGTATGAATCCCCCACACTTCTGTACAGCTGCGCCAAAGCGGCATTATTTTCTTCTGAGCCCTTGTCTGCCGGCTTTTCTCTTATTTCTATTGCTTTTTCATACATTTCCGCCGCTTCGTTATATCTTTCCGCTTTGCTGTATAAAAAACCTATATTGCCATAGCTCATGGCCAGCTCGTCTTCATATTTGTTCGGCTTTTTATCTGCTTGTCTTTTTTGTATTTCAAGCCCGTTTCTAAGCATTTTTTCGGCTTCATCAAATCTTTGTGTACCAATATATAATACTCCTAAATCGTTATAATACCGTGCCAGCGCAGGCTCATATTCTTCCGGATTTTTATCTGCCGGCTTTTTTTGTATTTCTATTGCTTTTTTAAATACTTTTTCCGTTTCTTCAAGCCTGTTCATACTTCTGTATAAATCGCCAATGCTGTAATAACTGTGTGCCAAATTGGCTTCACATATTTCGGAAGTATTTTCGGTCTGATTTTCTATTATATCTATTGCCGCCTTAAATGCTTTTTCGGCTTCTCCCTGTTTCTGAATATTCATATATAAAAAGCCTATGTATTTATAGCTTTCCGCCAAATAAGGCAAATATGCATCAGGGTTTTTCTCCGCCAGCTTCTTATATGTTTTTATCGCCAGTTTATATGACTCTTCCGCTTCCGAAAATCTGTTTTCATCTATATATAAATCTCCCAGTTTGATATAGGTTTTCGCCGGTTCGGCTTTTCCGGCTTTCAGGTCTTTCTCCGCCGTCTTTTTTTGTATTTTCAGCGCTTTTTTATACATTTCTTCTGCCTTTTCGAAGCTTTGAATATTAGCATATAAACTGCCGAAATTGAAATAGATTTGTGCTAAATCGGATTCATTGGCTTCGGGGTTTTCCTCTGTCAGCTTCAGCCTAATTTCCAGTGATTTTTTATATATCTCCTCCGCCATTCCGGGTCTGTTTGTATCACTGTATATATTTCCCATATTGCTGTAGCTTTGGGCTAAATCAGACTCGCAGACTGAGGGATTTTTTTTCTCAAGCTTTTTTGTTATTTCTATTGATGACTTATATGCCTCCTCAGCTTCTGCCAGCTTGTTTTCATCATAGTATAAATTTCCTATATTGTTATAAGTATCTGCCAAGCGTCCTTCATAAACCTCGGGATTTTTGTCTGCAAGACGCTTTTTTATACCCAAAGCATTTTTATACATATTCTCTGCTAAATCAAAAAGCTTCATATTGTTGTATAAACCTCCCATGTTGTCATAGCTTTCAGCCAAATTCGGTTCGTAAGCTTCGGGATTTTCCTCCGCAAGTTTTTTTAATATTGTCAGTGCTTCTTTTTGTATTTTCTCCGATTCTTTATATCTGCCCGTATCACTGTATAATCTTCCCATAAGGATACAGCTTCTGGCAAATTCGCCGGGGTTATCCTTTATATGATTTCTTTGTATTTCTATTGCTTTTTTACACATGTCCTCCGCTTCACGGAATTTGTTTATGCTGAAATACAAAGCGCCCATATTGCCGCAGCAGCGTGCCAAATCCAATTTATAAACCTCGGGATTTTTATCTGCCAGACTTTTATATATTTCAAGGGCCTTTTTATACATTTCGTCTGATTCCGCAAATTTCTGTGTTTTGTTATATATAACTCCCAGGTTGTTATAAATTAAAGCAAAAAGAGGGGCATAAGCCTCAAAATTTTTGCCGGAATTCCTTTTGCAGATTTCCTCTGTTTTCAAATATGCCTTTTTTGCATCTTCAAATCTATTCATTCCGTCATATAATACTCCGAACAAATTATATAAATTTGCCTTTTTTATATCTTCGGTTTTATCATCAGGGTCATCGTAATAATATTTCAGCCTTTCGGCGGTTTTTAATGCCTCGGAATATTTATTTTGTCTGTGCAGAGCCAGAGAATAATCATAGAGAAAGTCCTTTGAAAGGCCATGCTTTTTAGATATTCTGTAAGCTTCTTCATATATTTGAAAAATTTCCTCAACGGTTTTGCTGTTTATTCCGGTCTGGCTGAGGACTTCTATTCTCTGCAGAAGCTCATTTATATTTTGCTGTAAAAGCTGCGCCGATTTGTCTGCTATAAGCTCATTGTGTTTTATGTCGCTGTTGATTTCGTTTAAATCCAAAATTTCGAGGGCTCCTTCAAAGTCGCCCTTTTCAAGAAGCTTATATCCGGCAATCTGTCTTTCCGAAAGATTTCCGCTGTTTCTGTCACTTGCCATTTTTTCAGACAGCTTTAAAAGTCTCTTTTCAGCTTCACGAATCTGCTTTTCCAAATCGGCTTTTGCAGAAGCGGCATTGCAAAACCGTGAATATATTTCCATGTTTTCGGGGTCTTCCCTGCGTTTTCCATACAAATCATAATAGCTTTTTTTTACCTCCGAAAGCCGGGATTTCAGCGCCGAAAGGTTTTCGTTTTTACTGAACATAGGTATATTTTCGGAATTCGCAAGCTTATTTCCGTTAACACATATTTCTCCGTCAATAATCTCAACAACCGTATCATCAAGCTTCATAAGCTTTATCTGCATGATAATTCCCAGCTTAAGGGTGTCTATACTTTGATATGTAT
>JAJQCI010000064.1 GCA_021202835.1 Clostridiales bacterium
TCACAGCTCCGCCTGTTTTATGAATTTGTAGATTTAACCTTTATCCAAAGTGAAGAAAGCTTCTCTCTCAAAACCTGATTATCATGGAAAACCTCGTCAAGCTCATAGCCGGAACGGGGAACATAGGCTTCGTTTCCGTAAAACTCTCCGTCTTCAGCGGAAAGGTCTGTTCTTACCTCATCATTTGTCGATGTATATCCTACGGTATATGAGTTGTCATATGAAGCATCATAGGTAAGAATATAGTTTATAAATTCATGGGCAAGAAGAGGATTTTCGCTGTTTGAAGGTATAACCATAGCGTCGCACCATACGTTTGTGCCTTCATTAGGCGTAAAATAACCCATATCTTCGTTTTCCGAAAGAATATAAGCTGCGTCGCCGCTGTATACAACAGCCAAATCCTTTACTCCCCCGGCCATAGCGTCTATTACCTCATCGGTTACATAAGCAGGCTCCATTGTATTGTTAAGCTCCAAAAGCCAGTTATAGGCCTCTTCTATTTCGCTGTCGTCCTCAGTGTTCATAGAATAGCCAAGCGCCTTCAAGGCCATCATAAATGAATCTCTTTCGGAGTCATAGATATAAACACTGCCCTTGTAGTCTGTGTTTTTGAGAATATTCCAGCCCTGTTCTTCCAGAAGCTCATAGGGCACATTGTTTTTGTTATATACAATACCCACAGTACCGAAGAAATAAGGCACTGAATAGGTTTGGTCCGGGTCGAAGTCAAGACCCGTAACATCTCCGGTTAAGTTTTCAAGATTCGGAATCAGGCTCTTGTCAAGGGTTTGAAGCATGTCTTCGTTTATAAGCCTTTCAATCATATAGTCTGAGGGAACCAGAACGTCATATTTGTCTCCTGCCTGAAGCTTTGTATACATCATTTCGTTCGAGTCGAAAAGCTCGTTTATAACGGTAACACCGTATTCCTTTTCGAAGTTTGAAATAACGTCCTCTCCTATATACTCTCCCCAGTTAAAAAGCTTAAGAGTATCTGAACCGTATTTCTCCAAAGCCTCCTCTGAAGAAACGGAAGAGCCGCAGCCCGTAAGAGAGGCTGAAACCATAGCCAAACCTGTCACTAAAGCAATAATTTTTTTCATTTTGTTTTTCTCCTTTTTTCTTTTATAATAGGCAGTACATTGGCTATTAATAGCCCTATTGTAATAATAACTATAATTACCGTTGAAAGAGCGTTAATCGAAGGATTTATACGCTTGCTCATTGTGTAAACCATAATGGAAATGTTGTTTACGCCGTTTCCCGTTACAAAGTAGGATATTACAAAGTCGTCAAATGACATTGTAAAGGCAATAAGCGCCCCCGACATTATCCCCGGCATAATCTGAGGAACAATAACCTTTGTTATAGCCTGAAAAGGTGTACATCCCAAATCCATTGCGGCGTCGGCCAGGTTAGGGTCAAGAGTTCTTATCTTAGGCATAATGCTAAGTATAACATAGGGTATACAAAACATAATGTGAGCCAGAAGAAGGGTTATAAGGCCTTTTTTAACCGCCAAAGCGCTGAAAAACATAAGAAGACCTATAGCTGTTACGATATCCGGGTTTAAAATGGGCAGGTTGTTAATCTGCTCAACAGATGCCCTCAAAACCTTTCCGCTGCCGGATAAGCCTATGGCCGTTATGGTTCCCACAACAGTTGAAACGGCAGTGGCAATTACAGCCACCAGAACCGTGTAAAAAATAGCGTTTATCATGGAGCTGTCATTAAGCATTTTTTCATACCATCTGAGAGAAAAGCCGCTGAAAACACTTAATGACTTTGAATCGTTAAATGAAAACACAACAGTATATATAATAGGAAAATAGAAAAATATAAGCAAAAGAATAATATATATTTTTCCGCCGATTCCCGTCTTTTTTGTCTCTCTCATATCAAAGCCCCCTTTCGGCCGCAGGGTCTTTGTCGGCCTTCTTTGTCAGCCACATAAGGAAAATCATAACAACAGCCATAATAAGAGAAATAGCCGAACCGAAGTTCCAGTTTCCGGCTGTCAAAAATTGATTTTCGATTACATTTCCTATGAGAACATACTGGCCGCCGCCCAAAAGCTTGGGAATAAAGAAGCTTGAAACAGCCGGAAGAAAGACAAGTGTCACTCCGCTTATAACTCCCGGCAGAGATAAAGGCAGAGTTATTTTTAAAAAGCACTGAACCTTGTTTGCTCCCAAATCCTCCGCTGCCTCCAGATAGCTTTTGTCCATTTTAGTAAGAGAGGTGTAAATCTGGAGTATCATAAAGGGTATGAAGTTATAAACCATACCGAAAATAACCGCAAAGTCAGTGTGTATAAGCTTTAGCGCCGGCAACCCCAAAGCCCCCAGAACAGTATTTATGAGGCCGTTGTCCTTCAGGATACCCAGCAAGGCATATGTTCTTACAAGCATATTTATCCACGTGGGGATGGTAATAAGCAAAACCATAGTCAGCTTGTCTCTTTCACCTGCTATGTTTGCAATAATGTAAGCCGCCGGATAGCCCAAAAGTATACATATAACAGTAGTAACAACCGCCACAATAAGCGACCTTTTAAGCACGTTTATAAAAACCGCATCGGCGAAAAACTCCTTGAAATTATCAAGAGTAAACTTAAATGTCATAACATCGTTTCCTCTGACGGTAAAGGCATAAACGGCTATCATAAGCATGGGTATAACTATAAGAACAGCTGCCCAAACAAGATAGGGATAAACCAAAAATTTGAAATTTTTCATTTTTTATACCTCCTTGTGCATAATATGGAGGTCGTCGGGGCCGAATTTTAACCCCACAAAATCCCCGGGCTTATATTCTTTTGTAGTGGTTATTAAAAAGTCATAGCCCCTCGTTCTGAAAATAACGTCATAAACCCCGGGGGTTATGTTTTCCGGGTCAAAATCATAAATTACATCGGTTATTTCAACAGAGCTGTTTCCCTCCAATATCCACGCAGAAGCATTGGCCCACGTTTTAAGATCTGTTTCAAGGGCAACGCTTTCCTTTATTTCATCTATGTTTTTAAAGAAGTTTACGGCATAAATCTCCTCGCCGTATTTTTCGCTTACGACCTTGTTTACCTCGTCAACAACCATATTCACCGTAATATTTGTTCCGCTTTGGGTAAAAAACGTAACGGGATAAACTCCGTTTTCGGCCTTTATTTCATAGTCAACCTTGTTAATTGAAATCCATTCGTCCGTGTCCGGATTCCATGCCTGGGCGTCGGCTCTGGCAATAATGTCGGCTTTTGTAAGCTCGGCAACGTCCTCAATGTCAAGATAAAAATCGTTTGCGCTTATTTTTTCGTTTGCTCTGGCGTTAAAAACAGGCTTTTCGTCGGAAACATGCATCTGAACCCTTATTTCCGTTCCCTTTCTTACCTCAACAATAGTTTCATAAAAAATGCCCTTGAAAACAGCTGACTTAACAATACCAGTGAAACAGCCCTCGCTGATTTCGGTAATATCTATATCTTCCGGCCGAATAACAACATCTATTTTTTCGTTAGGCGAAAAGCCGCTGTCTACACAGTCAAAAACCCCGTCTCCGAAAGAAACCCTTCTGTCGGCCGGCATAGTTCCCTCTATTATGTTGCTTTCGCCTATAAAGTTTGCCACAAATCTGTTTTTAGGCTCGTTGTAAACCTCCTCGGGCGTACCAATCTGCTGAATTTCACCCTCGTTCATAACAACTATTTTGTCAGACATGGTAAGAGCTTCCTCCTGGTCGTGAGTTACAAAAATGAATGTAATCCCAACCTCCTGCTGAATTTTCTTAAGCTCCTTCTGCATTTCCTTTCGAAGCTTAAAATCAAGAGCGCCTAACGGCTCGTCAAGCAGAAGCACCTTTGGCTCGTTTACCAAAGCCCTGGCTATAGCCACTCTCTGCTGCTGGCCTCCCGACATTTCGTTAATACTTCGTTTGGCAAAGCCCTCAAGCCCCACAAGCTTTAACATTCTCATAACGTTTTTTTCAATAATATCCTTAGGCTCCTTCTTTATTTTAAGCCCGAAAGCAATATTGTCATAAACATTCATATGGGGAAAAAGAGCATATTTTTGAAAAACAGTGTTAATTTCTCTTTTGTAGGGCGGAACAGCGCTTATCTCCTTGTCGTCAAAATAGACCTCGCCCTTTGTCTGAGAGAGAAACCCTCCCAAAATTCTCAAAATGGTAGTCTTGCCGCAGCCGCTTGGCCCCAAAAGAGTAACAAACTCGTTTTCGTAAATATCGAGATTAATACCCTTAAGCACAATCTGACCGTCAAAATCCTTAGTTAAATTCTTCAAACAGATTAACTTACGCATTTTAGCCTCCTTATTTGCATAAAAGCCCGATTCGTATTCTGCCTAAAAAAAGCAGGTAATTAATTATACTATTTTTCAGAGAAAAATCAATATAATTATTCATTATTTTTTAAAAAATCTGTGTAAAGAGGCTGCGGTTCAAAAATATATAGACACATAATAAAGCCGGGCAGATGACAAAACCACCCGTCCGGCTTTTTTCTTTACAACAAAAAATTACATTCTTCCGTACCTGTTCATTCCTTTACCCGGGCGCTCATAAGAACTCCCCTCTTCTCCGCAGCCGCAGCCCTTGCGTCCTGAGCCTTCCCCTTTCATAAACTCCGGCTTAGGCATAACAAAAACCCTGTTTTCCGCAAGATAATCGGAAACATAGTCCAAAGCTTCGCCGAACCTCTGGAAATGCACGATTTCTCTTTCTCTCAAAAACTTAATCGGATTAACAACATCAGGGTCATCGGTCAAACTTAAAATATAATCATAAGTTGACCTTGCCTTCTGTTCCGCAGCCATATCTTCATACAAATCGGTTAAGGGGTCGCCCTTTGACTGAAGATATGCTGCGGTAAAGGGCATGCCTGCCGCAGAGGAGGGATAAATTCCCAAGCCATGGTCAACATAATAGGAGTCGAAGCCGGCTTTTTTTATTTCTTCAGGGTCGGCGTCCTCCGAAAGCTGCATAACGATAGAGCCTATCATCTCCAAATGGGCTAATTCGCCGGTACCGGAATGTTGTCAGTGATAATTTTTTTAAAACCGCCCTTTTAAGAGCGGCTTTTTTTGCGAGTTCGGCAGAATGGGATAAATGTGTATTTCAAAATCATCGGGTGAACCCTGCCATCTTCCGCCGGACCTTTTAAAGTAGACAACTTTTTTAAGCATTTCTTTCAGCATATCGTTTTTCGCCTTCGGTGAATTCAGCTGTCTATATACTTCAAGAAGCTTGTTTACATTGGGAACGGTGTTTACGTCGCCGTTTCGGCCCATTATCTCGGCCTTAAATCTCTCCTCGGCCGATTCAAGGGCGGCTTCGCCGGCGGAGATTTTATCAGAGAGCAGGCGTGAGCGGCTTAAAAATGTATCGTTATCATAAATGCCCTGCTCCAACAGGTCATAGGTTTTTTCAAGCTGTTTTCGAATAGTTTCAAGCTCGGCGGCATAACCCTCAAGCGCTTTTCGGCAAAGCTCGGCGGCCGTATTATCTTCAGTTTCTGGTTTAACGTCCCACAAAAGATCATACTGCCCCATCCACTGTTCAAGCGCCTGTAATATGCGGTTTTCAACAATATACAGAGCCGAGCTTACGTTTTTGCAGCCGGGCGCAGGGCACATAAGAGTGTCGGGCTGTTTTCCGTCTTTGTACGGCCTGCGTATCATGCGCCGGCCGCATAAGCCGCAGACGACAAGACCTGCCAAGGGATTTTTAACCGTGCTTCGGCCGGGCACAGGTCTCGGAGGATTCAGAGACATATATTTTCCGGCAAGATTAAATGTTTCTTCACTTATAACAGGCGGATGGATACCTTCGGCAATTATGAAGCCGAAGGCAGCCGCCCGGGGGCGTGAAACGCAAACACGGCCTTCATCTATTTTTTTAACACATCTGCGCCGGTTCCAGCAAAGCTTTCCTGTATATACCGGATTTGTCAGAATATCACGAACGGAGCCTGCCGCCCAGCTGCCGCCCTTTCGTGTGGGAACCTTCATTTCGCTTAGGCGCCGGGCTATAAGAGTCACACCCAGACGCCGCTTCGTTCCGTCGGGGCGGTTTTCGCCCGAAGTATACAGAGAATATATCAGCCTGACGATTTCCGCTTCTTCCGGGACGATATCCAGCGTAAAGCCTTTTCCGTTTTGAACATGAACACGCCTGTAGCCGTAGGGCGCCACACCGGCCACGTATTTTCCCTCATTCACCGAAGCAAGGCGGCCCCTCTGCAGGCGGCGGTTTATTGTTTTATATTCCCGTCGGCTCATAAAAAGGCCGAATTCAAAATATTCCTCATCATATTCGTTTGATGGGTCAAAGTCTTTAAGAGGCGTTATAATCAGTGTATTGCTGAATTTAAAGGTTTGGGCAACAATTCCCTGATCTATTGTGTCACCTCTGGCAAGTCTCTCAACCTCCATAACCAAAACACCCCTCCACCTTCCCTGCCCTGTCTCCTGAAGAAGCCTTTGCATAACCGGCCTGGCGGCAATAGTGTCGCCGGAAACAATTTCTCTGTAAATTTCTCTGATTTCAAGCCTGCGTTTTTTTGCAAGCTCTGTCAAAATTCTTTCGTGACGGCTGAGAGTCTCCCCCTCGCCGTGGGCCTCCGCTTCCATATCGGCCCGTGATTTTCGAAGATAAATACAATAGCTTATAATAAACACCTCTTTAATAAATGTAATAAGACAAATTTTAAAGCAAATAAAATAAAAAGAGGTGATTAAGTGGCACAGGCCGAAAGCTCGGAAAGCATTGCGGAAGAATATAAATTTCAAGGCACAAAGGCAGTAATACACACCGACTTCTGCCGGGGCACAACAAAGGAAGAAGCCGAAAAAATACTCAGACGCATTGCAAAAACGGCGCTTGAAGATTTCAGGGCCGCTGTCCAAAGCCCTGAAG
>JAJQCI010000284.1 GCA_021202835.1 Clostridiales bacterium
CTAAAATTATGCATTTGGGCTTCATTGCAAAAATTCCGGCTATGGCGATTTTCTGTTTCTGCCCTCCCGACAGGTTTTGGGTTGAGTACTTTTTGAACTCACTCATTCCCACAATCTCCAAAGCTCTGTCGATTTTCTCCCCCATTTCGGAGGGGGGTGTTCCTATATTTTCAAGCCCGAAAGCTATGTCTTCGTCTACAATACTGGCTACAATCTGGCTGTCGGGATTTTGAAAAACCATTCCGCAGCTTCGGCGGATTTCCCAAAGGTCGTCCCCCTTTGTGTTTCTGCCGAAAACAATAATATCCCCTTCGTCGGGCAGCCCCAGGGCGTTTATAAGCTTCGCAAGGGTAGACTTTCCCGAACCGTTTTTTCCCAAAACAGCGGCGCTCTGCCCTTCTTCAACAGAAAAGCTTACACCGTCAACGGCCCTAACAGGCTCTCTCTCATCATTCTTATAATAAAATTTAACGTTCTTTCCTTCAATCATAAAAACAACTCCGAAGTCAAAAAGGGGGCGGACGCCGAAGTGAAGTCCGCCCTTAATATTTTATCCTAATATTTTAATGTCCTTTGTGTTTTTCTGAACTATGGGCTCACAGTCATAAACAGGGTCTTCTATACGGCAGTTTGAGAAAACGATTTCCTCAGCGTTTTCAAGCTCGAAAGCAGGGCCGTCAACATTCTTGATTGTGAAGTTTGAGAATCTTATTCCCCTAACGTTGCTTAAGAAGAAGCCCTTCTGCTTACAGGGTTCAACACCCTTTGCCATAGCCGGGAAGTCGGGGATTCCGTCGCCTGTCATAGAAACGAAAACGTCCTCAAATGAGCAGTCTTCAACATATTTCTCAGCCAAACCATAAAAGAAGCCTGCCGAAGCAGAAGCCTCCTTACAGGTGATGTTTGAGAAGTTAAGACGGCGGTAGGCCGGTGTGTCCTTTGTAACGGGACGGGGGTTCTTATCCCAAACAAATTCTTCCTCACCCTTGGGGCCGCAATTGTAGTAGAGGTTTGCAATAAAGGGGCAGTGAACCTTGTTCATAATTATGTTGTTAACTCTTATGTCTTCGATAACGCCGCCTCTGCCTCTTCTTGACTTAAGTCTGATTCCTCTTTCCGTTCCTTCGAATACACAGTTTGAAATAGTAACGTATTTAACGTCGCCTGACATTTCGCTTCCCAAAACAACGCCGCCGTGACCGTGGCACATTGTGCAGTTTGTGATTGTAATGTTTTCACAGCTTACTCTGTCGGCTGTGTCTTCGGTTCCTGCCTTGATGGCGATACAGTCGTCACCTACATCGATGTGGCAGTTTGAAATATGTACGTTGCGGCATGATTCGGGGTCGATGCCGTCTGTGTTGGGTGAATCGGCAGGGTTTTTGATTGAAACAGTGTCAACGGTAACATTGTCGCAGAGAATTGTGTTAATCGTCCAGCTGGGGGAATTTGTCAAAAATACACCCTGAATAAGGACGTGTTCACATTCATAAGGAGCAATAAGCTTAGGTCTGGGATATTTGTTTTCTCCGTCAAGGAAAATATCCCACCATTTTCTGCCGTTTCCGTTGATTGTGCCTCTGCCTGTAATTGAAATATTTGACTTTCCGTAGGCATTTATGCATGACTCATAGCAGTCTCTCTTAACACCTTCCCAACGGGACGTAACAACCTTGTAGTCGTCAATGTCGTCGGAGAATATGAGCTCTGCGCCGGCTTCAAGATTAAGCACGGTGTTGTCCTCCAGATAAACGGGGCCCGTCAAATATTTTCCGCAGGGAACATAAACTGTGCCGCCGCCGTCCTCCTTACATTTGGCAAAAGCCGCACGGATAGCCTCCGTAGCCTTAGTCATTCCGTCGGCCTTAGCCCCGAAGTCCTTAATGTTGTAAATCATTGTGTGTTTCCTCCTCTTATTTTTTTATATAAACGGGAAATCCCGGTTTATTTGTAATTAAAATTTATAATATGCATGAAATAACAAGCCCATCCCAAAACTGCCTTAAAAGCCTGCCGCAAAGACGGCATTTCTCCTCAAGCTCTTCCGGCGTATTAAAGGCCTGAAGCTTTCCTGTTTCCCCGTCTTCGGCAATATCCCATCTGCCCTCGGAATTCTCGCATTCTATAACGTGCTTCCAAGCGCCGTCTATACGGGTATTGGTTTTAAAATATTCCCTTCCGTCAAAGCTGAACTCTATTTCATTATTGACAAACAAAGCAGTAATAAAGCTCTTTTTGTCACAGCGTTCTGTCTCAGCCTCTTCAAGGTCTTCAAGAATCGCCCTAAAGGGCTTTCCGTCGATAAGCATATTGTCAAGCATTTCATCACAGGTTTCGAAATAAAACCGCCTGTTGCTTTGACAGTCAATAATATAACGCTTGTTTTCTCTGTACTCCTTAAGGCTGTCAAAATCCATATTTAAAACAAAGCTTTTTTCGCCGTATTTTAAAACTGTCTTTTTACCGTAAAAGAAGGCATTCTTCATTTCCCAAATTTTCATAATTTATCCCTATTTTTCGGCAAAACTCCGGCTTTTACACAGGCTGTGTAATAAGTCATAAGGGGAATAAAGGACTGCCCCACTCCCTTTGAGCTGTTTCCCGAAATCACTACGGCGTCTTTCTCTGCCCTCTTGCCTGCCGAAAGAACAACGCCCTTTCCCTCAACGGCGGCTTCAAAGGTTTTAACGCCGTATTTAAGGTAGGTCTTATCTCCTGTCAGCTTATAGGCAATAACCATAGCTTCAAGAAGGGTTGTGTTTCCTGCGTTCCTCTTAAGTGAGCTAAGCTCCTTATAGTAGAAATAGCCCGAATCCAGATAGGCGTTCTCCGTTAAATCCTCTGCGGCGGAAATTATCATATCCTTTATATTTTCACTTCCGCTAATACTATAATACCTCATTAACGAAATAATTGCAATAGAAATCATAAAAGGAACCCGAATTACCGTGTGGTCGGTATAGGGAGCCAGCCACCGGCCGTATTCCTCCTTCCACGCCGTAAAGTGTTCAACTATATCATCACAGGGAGCAAGCCACTTAGGGTCGTTCGTCTCAGCATAGAGAGCGCAGAGCGACCGCAGGGCCCAGCCTGTTTCTCTTGCGTTTACACCGCCTTTTTTATTATATCTGGGCTTCGAAAGATTTCTTATAATGTTCTCCCCCATACGAACAGCAGTGTCATAGGCTTCCCTGTCTGCCGTCAGATGATAATAATCCAAAAGGCCTTCCGCCCATTCATGACTTATTTCAACCTTTCCGCTGACATGGTCGGCGCTGTGTGTCACCTGACCGTCAAGGCGGTAAGGGTCGTCGGAGCAGTGAACAATATCAACATCCATTTGGTGCATTACACTCACAAGCATACCGTCAATGGCACGCCTTAAGCCTGTTTTGGCATAGAACACAAAGGCGGCATGGCCGAAGTCATATTCGTTATTAACCCAAACAGCCCGGCCCTGACCTCTGCCCTGGGCTGTGTAGTGGGCGTCTATGTTGTCGCCCCAGTGAATAAAGCCGTAAGCCCTGCCCCTTGAGTCGAATTTCTGCATAAGGCTTGTTTCCACTTCCTGAATTCTTTCATCTCTTTTAAGGAAAATTTCGGGGAAACATCCTGATTTTTCGTAAATCTCCGAAGGAAGGACACATTTGTCCGGCATTTGGAACATAAGGCTCCGAAGATTAACATCTTCCTTTGAAATACCCTTGTGTTTGTGAATAAACAAAGTTGAGGTTTTGGCCATTCCTCTGAAGAATTTAAGGGGCTCCTCTTCGGCGGCAAGAATTTTAACATTCATACCTTTTTTGTCTATGCCGATTTCAGCCGGAAAATTTTGATAGGCCTGATAAAGGGTAACAGCCGTGCCCCTGCCCTCAGCCGAGGAATCTCCGAAGAAGGTGCCGTAAAATGTTTCGGCGAAATGCTCGTTTGCGTCATAGAGAAGATATTCGGCGTCGATTTTCTGCTTTATGCTTTCCCCTTCCGTAAATTTCGTGAGGTAATTTGATGTTCCTATTGTAAACCTGTCCTCACCTGAGTTGGCTGCAATATAGCTTAAGCTTTCAAGGGGAACATATTCCTCATTTTCACGGTTTATAAGTTTGTAATCCACTTTAACCCAAGGGCAGTTTTTGTAAGCCTGAACCGTAATTTCAAAATCCATAAAACCGCCGTGACTTCCGGCCGCCTTGAAAACAGAGGTAACAGCACCCGACCGCACCTTCCGCCACTGTCCCGAAACAACGGCCTGCCTGCCGTTTAGATAAAAGTTAAGCTCTTTTTCGAAGCTGAAAGTCTCGCCGCCGGCTTCTATGGTTAAACCGCCCTTTTCCGCTTTGTATGATATTTCTTCGCCTGAAGCTTCTTCACCGTCAAAGCATATGTAATATGTTATATCCTTGTTTTTTGGCAGACTGCATATAAAGTCGATATACAGCCATTTTATGCTGCCGCCGGGCCAAAAGGCAGTAGGCACAGCCTGCGTAGGGAAAGCCTTCCCCTCTTCGTTTCTTATAACAACACTGCCTGCGTCATTAAGTGCCCTCTCAGGCAGGGGCAGAGCCGTATTGCATGGCTCACCGATTCTGTCAAAATTTGCATATTTTTCAAAGTATATGGGAATTTTCTCCATCATATTTTACTTTTCACTCCGTTTTCATAGAATTGTAAACCTCGTCTATGCCGAGGCCGTAGAACTTATGTCCGCCCCGGCCCTTTAAAACCTTTAGTCTGTCAGACCTGCCGCAGAGCTCATAAACACGTTTTGTTTCCTCTATTGCTTTTTCACAGCCGAAATTCAAGCTGTCCGCAGCGCCGTATTCTATAATGAGTCTCCGGGGGCAGACCATAGCGCCGAAATCGGCTATATCCACCCTTTCCCACAAACCGGGAACAAAATTACAGCCGCAGAGATTGTTTTTAAGAAGAGTATCTTTAAAGCTGTGATAATATCCGCTGACATAGCATATTTTAACTCTTTCATCCAGAGCAGCAGCAAAAAGCGCCCCCAAGCCGCCCCCTGAAAAGCCCACAGCTGTCAAATGAGTCAAATCATAACCGCTTTCTTCTATATAATCTATGAATCTTGAAATTTCGGCAAAATTTGCCCCCTGAAGAGAGGTTCCCAGTGAGGTCAGGGCGTTGTTTAAATGATTACATGAAGAGCCCTCGCCCCTTGTTTTCGAAATTTCTTCGAGACGCTCACCGAAGCCCAAAAGGTCGGGAACAAAAACAGTACAACCCTTTTTAACGAAATCCAAAGCATAGGAATAGTTATACCTTTCATCCCTTGCGCTGTCGCCGCAGAGCCCCTCCTTGCCTTCACAGCCGTGGCCGTGAAGGGCAATAACGGGAACACTGTTTCCGCCCTCTTTAGGCTCAAGAATGTAAAAAGGCATTCTAAGGTTTTCAATTCCCTCAATTGAACATTTTTTCCTTATGTAGCCGTCAAAATCTTTCCCCGAGGAAACAACCGGGCAAAATTCCTTTTTAATAAAAGCCTCTAACCCCAAAAGCCCCCTTATCTTCTCCGAAACACGCTTTTTCCAAGTCGTAAAATCCCCGGCTGTTTCCCCTGAAAAAGCGTCTTTTCTGTAGTCGTTTTCTATTCTGTTTTTCAAAAAGCTTTCCGCTTTATAATCCAAGAAATTCATAAATAAAATCACCTTTTAAAGTCAGTTCAAAACTGCCGGAACCATGCCCGAGCTCTGCGCTCGCCACAGGGTGTGCAGACCTGCAGCACCTCTACGTCAGCGTTAGGCTTGGTAAGATTAATTTATTGCCGCAAATAAAATTTTTCGAAACATTATTTTATTACACACCTGTCGCTGACACCTCTCCTTAAAAGGAGAGGCTTGTCGCCACTTTTATGGCTGCCAGTCTCCGAAAATATTTTCAATGCTGTATTTTTCATTATCCTTATCGTCCAGATAATGAACCCACTCCGCCTTAGTTTCCTTAAAGCCCTCCATACCGTTAAAGCCGTAATAACAGGTCAGGTGGCTTTTTCTGTCGTTCCACTTTGAATAAACCTCGGGATGAATCATATCGTCCCACTTACAGTCTAAAAATACTGTTTTGGCGTAGTCTCTCCAAGGCCTGCCGAGGAAAGCCCTGCCTCTGCTTCCTGAGCCTTCTATCCTGCAGCCCTTAAAAACAAAGCCGTAGGGAAAGCTTTCACCTGTGCAGGCCGCCGTAACATAGCCGCTGGGGAAGCCTGCCCTTCCCACAATAAAAATGTCGCAGTTTTCGAAATAAGCCACGCCGCCGCCGAATATGAAATCAACATTTCCTTCTATAAAGCAGTCTTTGAAAAACTGCCTGTTAAGGCGCATGGGCTTTCCCGTTATGTCTTCGGGAATAGGTCCGCAGAGAAGAGTGTCCTGTCTTGCCGAAAGGCGGCAGTTTTCAACAACTGCCCTGTCACAGTCCAAATAAAGGGCTACGGCCTGCCCTACAACGTTTCCTTCTCCGGCGTCGTTTGAGACAGTTAAGTTTTTCATTGTAAAGCCGTCGGAATTTTCGCTGACATAAAGAGAAGGCGTTTTAAAAGTACCTATGGGATAGCCTATTTCAGGCTCCATCATAGCATAGTCGCCGTAAACAAGAAGGGTTTCTTCCCTGTCTTCCCCCACAAATGAAAGCCCCGGCTTATCAACAGCTATCTTTTCTCTGTAAATACCCTTTTTTATGTAAATAACGGAATTTTCCTCCGCAAAGTCTACAGCCGCCTGTATGCTTTTAAAATCTCCTTCACCCTTTTTCGATACAATTATATTTTTCATAAGCCCCTCCGAAAATTTATGTTAATTTACAAAAACAATATACTGTAAATATTATAATATAAAACCACTCGGATTTCCATAATTATTTAAAAAAATATGCGAAAAAGTTATGGCTTTTAGGTAATA
>JAJQCI010000210.1 GCA_021202835.1 Clostridiales bacterium
AAACAGCAGCTGAGGAAACAGAAGACACAGCCGAATTTAACCCTGACAACGCAGAAGACGCCGTAACAATCGAAGAACTCAGAGAGACAAACGGTGCGCCTGTTCCCGTTGCTTCGGGTCTTACTCTCGGCGCAGTTGAAAAATCACTTTCAAACGAATTCTGGAGAACTCTTCAGGAAGGCTATGAATATGCCGCTGAAGACGCAGGCGTTGAAATTGTTGTCAATGCAACAACAGACGAAAGCGACGAAACAGGTCAGCAGACAATGACAGAAACTCTTGTAAACCAGGGCGTAGACGCTCTTATGATGAGCCCTATTTCCGACTCAAACCTTACTGCAGCTGTTGAAAACGCAAACAACGCAGGTATCGTAACAGTAAACGTAAACGACGGTCTTATTGCACAGGCTGACTATTATGTAGGCCCCGAAGCATATCAGAACGGCCAGCTTGCCGCTGAATGGATTTCAGAACAGCTTGGCGACGAAGGCGAGGTTGCTATCGTTGTAGGTATGGCTAAGGCTTTCGCAGCACGTCAGCGTACAGCAGGCTTCAAAGACTGGATCGCAGACAACAACTCTAACCTTGAGGTTGTAGCGGAACAGAACGCAGACTGGGACCGTCAGAAGTCTAAAGAGCTTGCTTCAACATGGATTCAGCAGTATCCCGATCTTAAGGCTATCTTCTGCAACAACGACGACATGGCTCTCGGCGTAGTAGAAGCAGTAGCAGAAGCAGAAGCAGACATCCTCGTTGTAGGTGTTGACGGCATAGGCGAAGCTTATGACTCAATCCGTGCAGGAAAGCTTGACGCAACAGTTGACTCATTCCCCTATTACATGGCTCAGGTTGCTACAGAATGTACACTTCGTGTTCTTGCAGGCCAGGAGATTCCCAGTGTAGTTCATACACCTCAGGCTCTTATTAATGCAGAAAACATCGATTCAGACCCCGCAGACTTAATTAACTGGGTTGCTCCCGTATATGAAAAATAATTAATTTAAATTTATATAGATATTTGATTTTATAATAACACATCATCAAAGCGGCAGCCGCAAAACAGGCCGGCTGCCGCCTTATTCCGAGGAGGGACGGATATGGGAAACGCCGTAGAATTTGTTAAAATCAATAAACATTTCCCCGGAGTACACGTTTTGAAGGATATTTCCTTTACCGTAAAGGAGGGAGAGGTTCACGCCTTACTGGGTGAAAACGGAGCGGGCAAGTCCACTCTGCTTAATATTCTTCACGGCGTATACAGCGAATATGAGGGCGAGGTTTATCTTCACGGAAAGAAGGTAAGCTTCAAAAACCCCAATGACGCAATTCTGAACGGAAATATTTATAAAGTACACCAGGAAACAATGGTGGTTGAAGAACTGACAGTAGGACAGAATGTTACCCTTGGCTATGAGCCTAAAAAGGGATTATTTATAGATTTTGCGAAGATGCACAGCGACGTAGACGCAATTCTGCAGGAGCTTAACTGCAGCTTTAGGTCAAGAGATATAGTAAGCACTTTAACGGCAGGCGAAAAGCAGATGCTTGCCATTGCAAAGGCTGTTTATCATCATTCAAACATTATTTCTCTCGACGAGCCTACGGCCTCGCTTACATCAAAAGAAACGGAAGCTCTGTTTTCTATAGTAAGAAAGCTTAAAAAGGACGGCATCACTATTTTATATGTAAGCCATCACCTTGAAGAAATCTTCCAGATTTGCGACAGAGCCACAATAATGCGTGACGGTGAATTTATCACCACGCTGGATATAAAGAAAACAACTCAGGACGAGCTCATTCACGCCATGGTAGGAAGAAGCGTTTCCGCCGTAGCAGCAAGACTTAAGCCCTCACAGGCTAAGCCGGAGGTAGTTCTGAAGGTAGATAAATTAACAGACGGCCACAAATTCAGCGACATAAGCTTTGAGCTTCACAAAGGCGAAATATTGGGCTTCTACGGCCTTGTAGGTGCCGGAAGAACGGAGATTATGAGAGTTATAACAGGGGCCGACCAGAAAATAGGCGGAAAAATTACCCTGAAGGGAAAGGAAGTCACCGGTGGCTGGAACTCCACAAAGGCCCTTAAGGCCGGAATAGGGCTTCTTCCCGAAGACAGAAAAACACAGGGCTTTAACAAGCTTGCTTCCAACTGTGAAAACATAGCAATTTCAAGCCTTGAAAAATATTTAACGGGCGGATTTACAAGTGATTCCAAAAAAATGGAGAATGCAAAATATTTCTTCCGGGAGCTGGATATTAACCCCAAGCTTCCGGAATATATGACTGTAAATATGTCCGGCGGAAATCAGCAGAAGGTTATTCTTGCAAAATGGATGTCAACCAATGTTGATATTATAATATTCGACGAACCCACAAAGGGTGTAGACGTAGCGGCAAAGGCCGAAATCTACCGCCTTATGGAGGAGCTTGTAGCAAACGGCAAGAGCATAATAGTTGTTTCATCAGAGCTTCCCGAGGCAGTGGGAATAAGCGACAGACTTATTGTTATGAGTGAAGGTAAAATTACGGCGGAATTTACAGACAGAAAAGATATGGATTCCGATGTTATATTAAACTATGCGATTGGAGGTAATCAGGCATGAAAAATTTTTACGTAAAATATAAACGAGAAATTCTCGTATTCATAGCTGCCATCGTAATGTGTGCAGTTTTCACGGCAATTAACCCTCAGTTCTTTACTTGGAGAAATATGCTGACTGTTTTCCAGCAGATGGTTCTTAACAGTCTTCTTGCAGCAGGTATTATGTTCACAATCCTTACAGGCGGAATCGACCTTTCAATAGGCTGTACATTCGCCATAGTAGGTATAGCCGTGGCCTCGGGCTGTGTCGGCGGAATGAACCCATTTATAGCCATTGTTATAGGTCTTTTGGTAGGCGCTGTTTTAGGCCTTTTCAACGGTGTTCTTGTAGCAAACCTTAAGCTTCAGCCCTTCATAGCAACCTTGGGTACTATGAGCTTATACCGTGGTATTGCCTACGTAGTAACAGGCGGAACCCCGGTAACAAATGTTCCCGATTCATTCAGAAACATTTTCAACGGCCAGATAGGAACAACGGGAATTCGTTTCTACGTATTGGTTATGATAGTTGTTTTCATAATTGTACATATAATTCTTTCAAAAACCAGAACCGGTGATTATCTCTACGCTGTCGGCGGAAACGAAGAAGCGGCTAAGCTCTCCGGTGTTAACGTTAAAAAGACAAAATACATAGCTTACATCGCCAGCGGCGTATGTACGGCAATAGCAGGCCTTGTTATGCTGGCAAGCTTAGGCTCGGCCGAGCCCACAGCCGGTATAGGATATGAAACAAACGCAATCGCCGCAGCGGCAATCGGCGGAACATCAATGGCAGGCGGCCGAGGAACAGCTCTCGGAACCTTCGTAGGTGCTCTTATGCTTGCGGTTCTTAAAGTAGGTATGGTTGTTATAAACGTAGACTCCTTCTGGCAGTACGTTGTAACAGGTCTTATAATTATAGTTGCCTCCTATTTCGAATATATCAAGGGTGACGTTGCAGCATTTATGGCTCGCCACAAAAAAGCTTGATTTTGAAAAAAGGCTTAATTATAATTAAAGAACATAAAACCTGCAAGAAAGAAGAGTGATAAGAATGCGCAGTAAAATAACGGTTATAGGAAGCTTAAATTATGACGTAATTTTAAAAATACCCCGTTTACCCCAGTGCGGAGAGACACTTCCCGTAAAAAGCGCTGTTTTCAGCGCAGGCGGAAAAGGAGCAAACCAGGCTGTTCAGGCTTCGAAGCTCGGGGTTGAAACATATATGGTAGGTTGTGTAGGGGAAGATGTTCAAGGAGATTATCTGGTTAAAACCACCGAGAAATACGGCGTTAACACAAAATACATAAGACGCTGCAGCGAGTCCACAGGCATGGGCGTTGTAAACGCTCTCGAAAGCGGCGAGGTTTACGCCTGTATCGTAAGAGGAGCAAACTTCGCCATTACAAGGGCAGACGTTGACGCAGCCGAGGAGGCTCTCAAAGAGTCGGAAACAGCGATTTTCCAGCTTGAAATCCCCGGAGAAATAAACGAATATGCAATAGACAAAGCAAAGAAATGCGGCTGCAGAGTTCTCTTAAACGCAGCCCCGGCAGCGGAAATATCGGAAGAATCTCTTAAAAAATGCGATATTTTGGTTGTAAATGAGGTTGAAGCGGCCTTCTATCTGAAAGAAAAAATCGAAACCTCGGAACAGGCTGAAAAAGGCGCCCTTTACCTTTCCGAAAAATACGGCGCCGACATTATAATAACTTTGGGAAGCTTAGGCTCGGTTGTGTGTGAAGATGGAAAAACCACCTTTATTCCTTCAAAAAAGGTAAACGCAGTAGAATCTACCGGGGCCGGCGACAGCTTTATAGGAGCCGTGGGATATGCTTTAATCGAAGGCATGAGCCTGACGGAGGCCTGTAAATTCGCTACCTGCTGCAGTGCAATAACAGTATGTAAGCCCGGCGGTCAGCCTGCCATGCCTACGCTTGACGAGGTTAAGGAAACATATAAAGATTAAGAAAGGCGGTATATATATGAATTATGCGGGAAGAATGAATTCCTTTATATTTAAAGGCAAAAATGTATTTGATGCCATTGCGGCATACCGCAAAATGAACGGAATTACCCATTTGGAGTTTAACTACCCTGAACACATAGAGGGCTATGATTTGGAAGAAATCAAAAAGGCTATGGGTCCTCTTAAGGTAAACGGCTTTGCCGTAAGATGGAGAAACGACTGGAAAAACGGAGATTTAACGAATCCCGATCCGGTTTTGAGAAAAAAGGCTATAGACATGGTTAAGGACGCCTGCGATATATGCAGAAGCTTAGGCGGAAGCGTTATAACACTGTGGCTTGAAAACGACGGCTTCGACTACTCCTTCCAGATGGACTATGTTACAGGCTGGAACCAGATTGTTGAAGCTATGAGAGAAATCTGCGACTATGCTCCCGATATGAAGATAAGCATAGAATATAAGCCCTTTGAAGAGAGAAACTTCGCCCTTATGGATTCATCGGGAATGACTCTCCTGATGGTAAACGCAATTGACAGACCCAACATAGGCGTAACCTTCGATTTTTGCCACATGCTTATGAAGCGTGACAACCCCAGCTACGGCCTTGCCTTGGCGGCAAGTCAGGGAAAGCTCTTCGGCCTTCATATGAATGACGGCTACAGCCAGCAGGACAGCGGCCTTATTTTCGGCTCAATCCACCACGCACAGTCACTGGAGTTTGTATATTATCTGAGAAAATATAATTATGACGGCGTTGTTTTCTTCGACACCTTCCCCATAAGAGAGGCTGCCGAGCCGGAAACTCAGGCTAATATAGATTCATTTGAAAAATATTTGGCAATAGTTGATGATTTGGGCGTAGACAAGATTGACGAAATCGTAGCAAAGAGAGACGGCATAAGCGCCCAGAAGCTCATAATGAGCATGATAAGATAATTACACTTTTATTGTGTTTTAACTAAGCGTATACCCCCATGGGTTTACCTCCTTTAATAATGTATGTACAGTGCAGGCTGAAGCATTTGGAATGTTTTCAGCCTGTATTGTATTTGCAGAAAACTGCAAAAACTAAGCCGTGCATCGGGGCACGGCTCAATTTTTATGAATTATTTCAGTTTTCCTTTATTAAGTTTTTAAGAAGCTGTGCTGCATCGGTTTCATCTATAACTCCGTTGCCGTTTACATCGGCCGGTTCGGTTTCTTCAGCCTCAGAGACAGCCGGGCTGTTTACATATTGTAATATGGCTACTGCGTCGGTAAGGTCTTCGCTTCCGTCGCCGTTTACATCGGCGGAGCAGTGAAGCTCATAGCTTGTTATAACAGTGTCATAGGATGTTAAACTGTCCTTTTTGCTAGGTGTATATGAAATTACAAGGCGGTAGGTTCTGCCTCTTGTCAGCGAAAGGGGAATGGATGTAACCTCTGTTCCCACAGAGACGCCGTTTGCCATAATTTCATCATCAAGCTTGACGATAACCGTTCCTCCGTTTTTGTTGTTTGTCTTAAGCTCAAGATTATAGTTGGGGCTTGAGGGGCTAAGCTCGGAGACAACCTCTGCGGCGGGAGTTAATGCGGTGTTTCCTTCCGCAAGGTTAAGGTCGGTTTTTTTCGAAGATTCATAAATATCTATATTTGTTACTGTAATGGAAGCGTAACGTGCTGCGAAAAAGCCTGCATATATTGAGGCTTCGTCCTGAACCGTTAAGGGGTCTTCTTCAAAGCCGTATGTATAGGAAAAGCTCCTTCCTACAACTCTGTCGGCATATTCGGCGTTTCCGTCGCCTACGGCTAGTATTTCCACAGAAGCATAATAGCCGTTGTTAAGTCTCGAAAGCTCAATATGATATTTGTCTCCAGCCTTGGGATAGAAATATTCTCCCGTTTCAAACTCTTCATTCGTCGTAATATAGTCATCAAATTCGGAGCCGTCATAAATATTGAAAAACTCGTTTTTAAGGCCGCTTAAATCGGAGCCGTCGCTTGCGCCTACACCGGAGCGCACAACAGATTTATACGGTTTGAGTTGATTCTCTTTATTTTTGCTTCGTCAACCGTAGTATATGAAGGATAGGACGTATATGCATAGCCGCCGGCCAAGACTATATTGCTGTAAAAATCACTAGTTCAGCCTTAAAAGGGCTCTGTCAAATAATAACGAGCCCTTTTGAAATTATTGTGTGCACATTTTGAAAGACACATAACCGTTTTCTTTTTAGTGTTTCTATTACACTTAATATGCGGCAAAACATTTCCTGCCCCTTATCGGTTCTGAAACCGCCGGCCATTTTTTGCCTGTTTTTGCATTTTCTCAGATCTCTTTCGCTCATATTATTGTCGAAAGG
>JAJQCI010000175.1:0-2048 GCA_021202835.1 Clostridiales bacterium
GTTCATAATTACTTAATTACAAATCAATTTTTTGCATAACGAAAAAGGCAGGAAGGTTTTATTTAGATCTTCCTGCCTGTCGGCTGATACAATATGATTTTTAGTTGAAAATGTTATTTTGCCGTTAAGTATGATATTCAGAAAAATTCAACAGTAGAATCTCACTTCTCCGAAATGACTATACCATTTTCCGATAACCTCGCTGCTTCTTGCTTCTATAATTCTCATTATGTTTTTTAAGATATTCTTTTGAATCCTTGAGTTATTATTGCATAAAATGCATTTTCCTGCTTTGGTAATCCATACCTTAGTTGCATTTTCCGCAGGGCTTCCTTGCGAAATATGGACATGGACAGGCTCTAAGGGCTTATTTTCGTTTGACCAAAAATAAACCCAATATGAACCCACTTTAAAAATTTGAGGCATTTTCAAAACCGCCCTCTCCCGCAAATTCGATTATCAGGTGAGCTGTTGATTCTATAATTTCCTGATATTTGCTTATTTCCGAATCTGTAAATCCATATATGTCCGTCCATTCATAATCGGGCAAGTAGCAAGTGGCATTATGAAAGCAGTCTTTTTCGTCGGGCTTTTCTATATACACTTTTACTCTGCCGTTTTCGAGAAGTTCGGAATGAACAATTTCGGTTTTATCATCAAGTGTTAAAAATGGATACATCAAATTAACCGCCTCCTGTTCTTTAAGTCAATATTATTATACCATTCTTTGCCCGAAATTACAATAATACCGCATTAAAATTTATGGTGGTTATACAAAAACAAATACAGGTGAGAGAGTCGAAATGACTTTCTCACCTGTTGTCTGTTCGTTATATGTTTTGAAAAGTTTTAATAGCTTGGGCGTAAATTCGGGCGTGGGCGTGGTAGATTTTGCCCGTTTTGTGTTTCAAAAAGCCCGAATTTATGCTGTTTTCAGTTATCTAAGGGTTTCATAGTGGGGAAAAGGAGGACATCACGGATAGTTGGGGCGTCGGTGAAGAGCATTACCAGACGGTCGATGCCCATGCCCATGCCGCCGGTGGGGGGCATGCCGTATTCGAGGGCGGTTAAGAAGTCCTCGTCTATCATATTGGCCTCTTCGTCGCCTAAACCACGGAGCTCCTCTTGGCGCTTGAAACGTTCTCTTTGGTCTATGGGGTCATTAAGCTCAGAGTAGGCGTTGGCAAATTCTCTGCCTACCATAAAAAGCTCGAAGCGTTCTACATAGCCTTCTTTGTCATATTTCTTCTTTGTAAGGGGAGAAATTTCGATGGGATGGTCCATAAGGAAAGTTGGCTGGATAAGGTTTTTCTCAACGTATTCTTCAAAGAAAAGGTTTAATATGTCGCCCTTTAAATGGTGAAGCTCATATTCTAAGTGGTGGGCATCGGCAAGTGCACGGGCCGCTTCGAGAGAAGTTATTTGATCAAAGTCTACTCCGGCGTATTTCTTTACGGCGTCGGTCATAGTTATTCTTTCGAAGGGCTTTTCGAAGTCAAGCTCTGTTCCCTGATATGTTATTTTGTAGGTGCCGGCTACTTTTTTACAGCATTCCTTTATAATGCCTTCTGTTATGTCCATCATTCCGTAGTAGTCGGTATAGGCCTGATAGAGCTCGAGAAGGGTAAATTCGGGGTTATGGTTTGCGTCCATTCCTTCGTTTCTGAAAACTCTGCCTATTTCGTAGACTCTTTCAAGGCCGCCGACAATAAGCCGCTTCAGGGGAAGCTCAAGGGCTATTCTGAGATACATATCTATATCCAGAGTGTTGTGGTGGGTTATAAAAGGTCTTGCCGTTGCGCCGCCGGGGATTGTTTGAAGAATAGGTGTTTCGACCTCCAGAAAATCCTGATTGTCGAGATATTCTCTTATTGTGGTGATTATTTTCGACCGCTTTATGAAGCTTTGCTTTACTTCGGGATTTACGATAAGGTCAACATATCTTTGGCGGTAGCGAAGGTCTTTGTTTGCTAAGCCGTGGTATTTTTCGGGGAGAATCTGAAGGCTCTTTGAAAGGAGAGTTATTTCCTTTGCATGAACTGAAATTT
>JAJQCI010000175.1:2058-4356 GCA_021202835.1 Clostridiales bacterium
TTTCGCCCATTTTGGTTTTGAAAACGAAGCCCTTAACACTTATTATGTCGCCGATATCTATCATTTTTTTGAAAATAGTGTTGTAGAATTCGGCGCCGCCTACATCGTCTCTTGTGATGTAACACTGAATGTGGCCGTCACGGTCCTGAACATCTATGAAAGAGGCCTTTCCCATAACTCTCTTACTCATAAGCCTGCCGGCAACGGCAACGGTTTCGCCTTCAAGGGCTTCAAAATTATTCTTTATTTCGGTGCTGTGGTGAGTTACTTCAGCCTTTACTATATGGAAAGGGTCTTTGTTCATAGACTGAAGATTTGAAAGCTTATCTCTTCTTATTTGAAGAAGCTCGTTAAGCTCCTCCGCTGTTTTTTCCGTATTAACTTTATTTGCGTCTGACATTGTGCCAACTCCTTATAAAATTTCAAGCAGCTTTACTATGATTGTGCCGTCGGGGGTATCCACTGCTACATCGTCGCCCGGCTTGTGGCCGAGAAGAGCCCGGCCTATAGGGGATTCATTTGAAATCTTGCCCTTCATTGGGTCGGCTTCCGCTGAGCCTACGATTGTGTAAATATCTTCCTCTTCAAACTCGTTGTCGTATATTTTAACTTTATTGCCCAAATTTACAATACCCTTATCAAAAGCATCTTCATTTATGATTTCGGCTTTTTTAAGCATATTCTGAATCTGAGTAATTCTGGATTCGATTTCAGCCTGTTCTTCCTTTGCCGCATCATATTCGGCATTTTCCGAAAGGTCGCCCTGAGCTCTTGCTTCTTTAATTTTTGCGGCAACCTCTGCACGTCTTACGACCTTAAGATTCTGAAGCTCTTCTTCAAGCTTCAGTTTACCTTCATTAGTTAAAATAATTGTTTTACTGTCAGCCAAAGTCAACATCTCCTTATTTTTTAAAACTCTTAATGTTCTATAAATTATATAGTAAATTATTCAGATTGTCAAGTGGCGGTTTGGTTTAAAAATAAGGGGTTTAGGCGAAGCTTTCGATTTTAAAACTGTCTGATGGTTTTTATTTTAAATATAAAGAAGTAATATTTTATAACAATAAGAATAACGATCGTAGCTCGGCCGGAAATGTTATGCATCATCAGAAAGGCGAAAAGGAGCATTGCCGATACGGGAATAAGTATGCAGAGCTTTGTTTTAAGGGTCATTGAGCCGCTTTTTTGAAATTCCTCAAGGTTGTTTTTATAAAGGCTTGTGGACTTAAACCAACGGTTCACTTTTTCACTGCCTTTTGCGAAGCATACTGAGGCAAGGAGCAGGAAAGGAACTGTGGGCAGTATGGGCAGGAACACCCCTACAACGCCCAGAGCTGTAAAGAGAAAGCCGGCGGCTATGAATAATATTTTCATTGCGTTTCATCTCCTGTTCTTTGGATATTGTAAATCTTATTAGCAATGCTTAAGGTTGAGGGTCTGTGAGAAACAAGGATAACGGTTTTGTCATTGTTTTCACAGAGAGCCTTAAGGATTATTTTTTCGTTAAGGCTGTCCAAATTGCTTGTGGGTTCGTCAAGAAGCATTATGGGAGCGGAGGAAAGGAAGGCTCTCGCCAAGCCTATTCTCTGTTTTTCGCCGCCTGAAAGTCTGTCGCCTAACTCGCCGATTTGTGTGTTGTAGCCTTCGGGAAGTGTCATTACAAAATCGTGAAGAGAGGCTTTTTTACAGGCCGCTTCGATTTCCGGCTGTGTGGCTTTGGGAGAAGCAATTTTTATGTTGTTTGCTATGGTATCGTTAAAAAGGTGGGTTTCCTGTGTGCAGTAGCTTTGGTTTTGTCTCAGACAGGCTGTGTTTATTTCCTTTATTTCGCTGCCGGATAACAAAATTTCGCCCCTGTCCTTGTCCCAAAAACGCATTATCAGCTTAAGAAGAGTTGACTTTCCACAGCCGCTTTTGCCCAATATTCCGGTTATTTTGTTTTCCTCGGCTTTAAGGCTGATATTTTCAAGAATTTTCACATCACCATAGCCGAAGGAAACATTTCGGCAGTCAACATTTGATAAAACCTTGTTTATTCCGTCGGTTTTGTCCTCTGTTTCCGGTTCTTCTTCCAAAAGGTTTAAAACTCTTTCGCCACTTGCAAGGGTTTTAGCAAGGTTGTTTGAAAGATTGCTGAGAGCCGTAACAGGTCCGTAGGAGCTCATAAGAGTTACCGAACAGATAAGGGCGGAGGAAAAGGGTATTATGCCTTTGGTATGCAATGAAAATGCCGAAAAAATCATAATTATGTTGAAGACATATATTGTTATTTCCGTTATGTTAATTGTCAATACTTCC
>JAJQCI010000175.1:4366-6876 GCA_021202835.1 Clostridiales bacterium
CCCTTGACTTAAGCTTATTTTGAAGCTGTTCAAGGGTTTTTGTCTTTTCAAGTATTTCAGCCTGTTTTTCATTTACACAGTCATACTGCATAAGCTCTTTTAAGCCTCTTAAGCTGTCAAGAAAAATCGTGTTAAGCTCACCGGAGTTTTCGTTGTAGTCTCTGCCGGGGGCTTTTACATTTTTTTCATTCCACAGTGGGATAAATATGCCGACAAAGATGTAGGCTGCCGCCGCAACAAGAGCCAATACAGGCGAAAATGCAGCTATAAAAAGAGTATATATTATAGATGTAACGGCGGCAATGATTATAGGTGAAATTGTGTGGGCGTAAAATACCTCCAAAAGCTCAACGTCGCTTGTTATAAGGGCAATGAGATTTCCCTTGCCGCTGCCCTCTAACTTTGCAGGGCAAAGCCTTCTTAAAGCCCCGAAAACCTTGCTTCTTATAATTGCAAGAAGCTTAAAGGCAAGGTAGTGGTTTGAAGCCTGTTCGCCGTATCTTAAAATTCCTCTTAAAACAGCGGCACAGGCCATAGCAATTACAGCTGTTTTAAAACCAATCGGAGTTTGAAAGCCCAGCTTATTTAAAAGGGCAATAACTCCCCCGACGGGAATTGCGGAAGCGGAAATAAAGCCCAAAATTCCGAGGAAAACCGCAAAAATCATAACAGGCAGCATAGGCTTTACAAGAACAATAAGCTCAGCCATTATTTTCAAGTTGCTTTTACTCTTCTTCATTTTCAACACCTCCCGAAGCATAATCCTCATAATATTTTTGTTTTCCGTACATTTCCGCAAAAAGCCCTTTTCGGCTTGTCAGTTCCTCAAATTTTCCCTGTTCCTTTATTTCGCCCTTATCGAGAACGAATATATTCTCCGAGCCTCTCAGATTTTCAAGCCTGTGGGAAATAAGAATAACAAGCCTTGTCTCGGAAAGGCGGCGGACATTTTTCATTATTGTTTCTTCACTTTCCGCATCTATATTTGATGTGGCTTCGTCGAAAATATAAATAGGTGTATCGTGGAGCAAGGCTCTCGCCAAGGCAAGTCTCTGTCTTTGACCGCCGGATAGGTTTGAGCCTTCCTCGGAGACGGGACGGTCAAGCCCTTCGGCTGTGGAAAATTCCGAAAGGTCGGCGTCTTTAAGGGCTGAAAGCATTTCTTCCTCGGTTGCTGTCTTTTTGCCTGCCTGCAGATTGGATCTTATTGTTCCCTTGAAAATGTGGCTGTTGTGTTCTATTAAGGTTACAGTTTGGGAAAGAGCTTTTTCGGAAAGATTGTTTATTTCAGTTCCGCCGATTTTAAGACTGCCGCTGTAGTCCGTCAGTCTGCCTGTCAGGAGTGCCGCTGTTGTGGACTTGCCGCAGCCACTCATTCCGGCAAAGGAGTAAAGCCCTGTTGTTTTTGTTTCAAGATTTATGTCTTTAAGGGTTTCCTTGTTGTCATCATAGGAAAAACAGAGATTTTCAAATTTCACATCCGAATCTTCGGGAACATCTTCGCTGCCCCTCCGTGGAATTTCTGTATCAAGTATTTTGAAAATTTTGTCTGCCGCCGCAGAGCCGTTCATTGCTATATGGAAAAATGAGCCAAGCTGGCGGACGGGGATAAAAAATTCCGATGAGAGGAGAATTATTATAACTGCGGAAAGGAATGTTGTTTTTCCTGCGGCAAATCTGTAAAGCATTGTTATTATGCCTGCCGCCGCTCCGCCGTAGGCCACAATATCCATTACGGAAATTGAATTAAGCTGCATAATAAGAACACGCATTGTCGCCTTTCTGAAATTTTCTGCCTTTATGTTCATATCCTTATGACGTTCCTCGTCCGCACCGTAAATTTTAAGCGTAGTAAGCCCTTGTATGTTTTCGAGAAAGGTGTCGCCTAAGCCTGTGTATTCGTTCCAATATTTAGACAAAAGCCGTTTTGCTATTTTCTGAACAAAAATAATGGATAACGGAATCAACGGAACACAGACCAAAAGCACAGCCGCCGAACAAATATCCAAAAATGATATAAATATAAAGAGCGTAACAGGAGCAGCGGCGGCATAAAAAAGCTGGGGGAGATATGCCCCGAAGTAGCTTTCAAGCTGTTCTATGCCCTCGACGCTGACCTGAACCGCTTCGGCAGTGGAAACATAGCGGCTGTATGACGGACCTATCTTGGCAAGATGAGAAAACACAAGCTCCCTAAGTCTGTATTTTGCCTTTTGTGAAAGCTCCGTTGAAGCCTTTACGGAAAGATAAGTAAAATGGCATCTTAAAATTATGCAGACAGCAATAACAATAAGAATTATTAATATATTCGGCGGTTCGTTTTTGAAAAGACAGCCGTTTATGAAAATGCACAGGGCTGTTGTTATGATAAGGCTTGATATAAGTGTCAGCCATTTGAAAAACACCGACCTTGCCACAATCCGTTTTAGGTCGGGAATAAGTGATAAAAGCCGCTTATTCAGCATAAAAAAAGACCTCCTAAATGATTTTTTGCATTAAAAGTAATACAA
>JAJQCI010000344.1 GCA_021202835.1 Clostridiales bacterium
CAATATATAAGCTTGTCAGATCATCACAGGATCCGTCATGATCGGTAAACTGATAATATGTTGAGCCGTCGGCGGTTACATAAAGGTCATAAGAGCTTGTCAGGCTGGCGGCGACAAAGCTGTCAGCCGGAAGGTCATCGTCAAAAATCAGCTTAAGAGTGCCGCTGTATGACTTTGTTTTGAACTTAACGGAGGTTGCGCTTTCCGTTTTTAAGGCGGTGGCGTAAGAGGTTCCGTTATAGGTTATGGCGTCGCCGGTTGTATAGCTGTTGCTTGCGCCGTGGGTGAAAAAGCCGTCTTCTACGCCTTTATAGAAGGATGTGGCATATGTACCGCCTTCTGTGCTTGACGAGTCGAAGAGCTTAACCATTTTGTAAAGAATGTAGTCTATGGAATAGTCTGAGGACTTTGAATATTTATCCGTAACGTCAGTGCCCATTTCGTCAAGCCAAACCTTGCCTATTGAAAGGCTGACGGCGCCGCTTGTGTCGGGGTTGATTCGGTTGGAGACCTTTATCGTGCCGGCGGAGATTCCCTCGTTGTTCAAATAGAGCGTATAGAAGGAATTCTTTGAAGAGTCATTGGGGTCTGTGACGTCGTCCTCAATTACGTAATATTTATAATAGCCCACAATTGCCCCTGTTTCGGTGTTTATCTTTTGACTGGGAAGGCTGTCGGAGGTCCACGTCCAGTTATTGGAGGCGCTTATTACAAAGCTTGAAACATAGTCGCCCAGGCCTTTAACGCCGCAGTCGGCAAGCTCCAGCCATTCGCCGCTTCCGAAGTCATCGGGAATGAACTGAATATAATAGAGCATATACTCTGTTGAGCCTATTCTGGCTATGGTGTGGCTTCCGGCTTCGACACGGGTTGAAAGAGTGTAGATTGAATAGCCCGAAGTGTCGTCTGCCCCTGTGTCGGCGGCTATGTGGTCAGTTCCGTCGATTTTGGCGCCGGGAGAGGCATATTTAGCCGCATTTGTAAAAACGAAGTAGAGAGTTCCGCTGTTTTCAGTGGTAAAGGTTATCTTTGCGGCGGAATTCATTTTCAGGGCCGTGGCGCTTGTGAACGTGTTTCCTACGTAATTGTAGTAGTTGACAGTGCCGTATTTTGTGGTTGTGGAACCGCTGACGCTGAAAAAGTCTGAGCTTGTTCCGTTGGCAAAGTTGATCGTTTTATTTCCGCTGGAATCGACTGTCTCGGCGGCGCCCTCTTCAAAGGAGATAAAGGCGACGAAACACATGCCGTTTCTTTGTATGACGTAGGAGCCGGCCGGAAGATAGTAGCTTATAACATGGCTTGAGGCCGAAACAGTGTAGGTGTTTTTAAGCTCGTCGTTTATATACCGGTATATGTTGACGGAGTCTACAGGAGTGACGCTGGTGCCGCCGTCGGTGAACACCATGGTCAGCGTGCCGCCGTATTCCGAATTGAATTTGATCTGCGTCGGCGTGTTTTTCAGGGTTGAGTCATCGTTTGAGCCGCCGTCAATGCTCGATTCCATCTTCAGGGCCCTTGACAGAGTGAAGTTTGTATAACTTGGATATTTTGAAAGATTCCACCATACATCGCCGTATTCGTCTGAAAGAGCGCCGTTGAAGGTAAAGAAATTTACAGAGGTGGATTTTACATAATCCACATAGTCATAGCCGAAATCACTTTTTTCAACGGAATAATTTCCTGCGTCGTCGGTTGTTGTTTCTATTTCGTCCTCTTTGAAAATGTGGGCATAGAGGACGGTTGTTGTTGTTTCTGTTGTGGTTTGGGTTGTGGCTTCGCTGCTTGCTTCGGCCGTTGTTGTTTCCGTTGTGGTTTCAACGGTTACCGAAGATTTTGACAGAGCTGCACTTGCCGAAACAAAATCATTGGCCAGACTGTAATCATCGCAAATTTGTATGGATATTCCGCTTTTACATTCATCAATGGGAATTGTAACGGAAAGGGTTCCGCTTGATGAAGCTGTGTCGGAGGTCCACTCTATTGAGTAGGTTCCGCTGTTTACATTATTGCTTGTATAGGCCAGCTGTGTTCCGTTTCCGTCAGTCACCTTAACGGTAGGATACCAGCCCCACATTGTGGCGTATTTGTCGGTAACGCTGAATGTAACGCTTTGGGTGCTTTCATAATATGTTACCGTTTCGGAATATACGCTGCTTCCGTAGGGAGGGTCTACAGTATAGGTGAAGGTGCCTGCTTCGGTTTCCTTTTCTTCGTCTCCGCCGCTGTCACCGGAGCCCGAATCGCCGGAGCCGCTGTCGCCGGAGCTGCCGGAGCTTGTTGAGTCGTCGTCTTCAATGATTTCCCCGGTATCCGCATCGTAGAGAATTCTGTAAAGCTTAAATTTAAGGCTGCCGTCGGTTTTCTCATAGGTGTCGGTTGGGTCGTTTTCATTGTCTGTCCATGATTTTAAGACTGAAATTCTGGTTTTTTCAGAGTAATATTCAGCCGTATGGCTGTTTGTGATGTACTCTGTGTTGCCCAAAATAAGGTTTGCGGCGGACTCTACGTCTTCAGAGTAGCCGGTAACATTTGAGAGAATCTTTGCGGCGTTGGAGCCGTAATAGAAGTAATATTTGGTTCCCTCAAGCTGATAGTCTGTGGGAGCAGAGGACTCAACAAAATAGCAGAGTGTGTCAATGGGAATATAGACATATTCGCCGCCGGAGTCTGTTATTCTGTAGTAGGCCGTGTATTTTACAATAGTACTTGAAGGCTCAGAGGAATATACAGCACCGGTGTCGTCGTCCACATAAACAACGGAGCCGGAGATGGACGCAGTGCTGTTGCTGTCTGTGGTTATGCTTGTTACCTTTTCGAAATGGGTTGCCGTTGTGGAGTCTGCATTGTAGACATACAGGTCGAAGGTTGCGCCTGAGAGTCTCAGGGCGAAGTTGTCGGCGTCTACCTTATATATGGAGTAGCCAGTGCCGTAGCTGGCCGAAGCCGAGACGGCATCCCAGTTGTAGGCATCATTTGTTTCAACAGAGTTTGTTGTTTCTATTTCTTCGCCGTCTATTGTCAAATAAGCATAGTTTGTGGCGTGGGCCTTGGCGTTATAGGTGCCCGAGGCGGTGTTTCCGTCGCCTTCAATCCACTCGTTATAGGTGCTGTCTACTATGATTGTTATTTTATATTCATAGACAAAGACATATTTGTTTCCGTCGTTGGGAAGAGTCAGAGATATGGTTTGAACTATGGTTTCGGTTCCGTCCCAGTCTGTGGTGGTTTCCTTGTCATAGGTCCAGCTGTAGCTGCCCGAATCAAGCTCGTCGCCGCTTATTATGTAAGAGCTTTCATCATTATTATAATATTTGAGATTGCTGTTGTCATAATAAACCTTGACGGAATCTATTCGAAGGCTTGCGCTTCTTACAACTCCGTATGTGGGGTAGCTCTTGTATGAAAGAACGTCTGTCAGAACAATATCGTCATAATATTCTGTGTCATCGGTCTTTGTAAAGTAGCTTTCGCCTCCTACGTTTACGGTGTATTTTATAACGTTGTTGTTTGTGTCAAAATAGTCGTCTTTTGAGAGAACAGTGCTTTCGGTTTCCGTGGTTGTCCATTCTCCCGAAGTGGTTTGACCTGCGGATCCGTAGTTTGTGTCTGTTCCGGCAGTTACATCAACATTATTTTCAAAGGAATATTTTTGGCCCTTATAGCTTTCGGCAATCTGACAGGTATAAATAACACTTAGGGTTATGCTGCTCGGGCTTTCTTTGTCGGTATAGTCGGCGCTTATTATAATCGTCTGCTGACCGTCCGAGTCGTTTGTCATATCTTCTATGTCATATGAAACATTCAAATAGCCGTCATAAAGCCCTGACTGTGTTCCGCTTAGGCCGGTGTTTGTTTCGTCGTAAAGAGTCAGCTTGCTGTTATTGGAGCTTTGGGAAACCTCAAGCTTTGTAAGGGTAACTCCTGCCGGAAGATTATCCGTAATTTTGTAGGAATTATACCCTGATGTTTTATCCGTACTTTCCGGTTCAAGAACAACCGTTACAACCCAGCTTATTGTGCCGTCGGTTGTGGTCAGGCCGCTTGTGGCCGAGGAGGATGTTCCGCCGTACTGGTTATAGCCGTATTTTACAACCTTTTGGGAATAAGTCCATGAGTCATAGCCTGAGTCTCCGCCGCCGGTCACTGTGTTTGAGAATGTTCTGGAATCAGGGTTGTCGGTTACACTGCCAGTTGAGGTATATGTAACGGATATTGTGTTGTTTTCATAGTCATATGTGGCCTTTGCCGTTACGCCGTTTTCAGTATATTCAAATTCTTTTGAACCCGTTAATGAGGTATTATACTCCACACCGTTTGTAAATGTTATTGTATAGGCGTAATAAAGAGTATTTTTATCAAGGTTTGCCAAATGAATCCAGCTCCAGCTGCTTGTTCTGAAGGTTACGGAAACATTTTCGGTATCGCCGTCGTCGAAAATTTTGTGAATAAGCTCTCCCAAAGCCACAGCCTGGTCATATGTGAAATAATGGTAAGAGCCGCCCAGGGAATCGCTTATTTCAGAACCGGCCGGAATTCCGCTTGAGGGAATTGTTAGGGTTACAGTCCAGGGGAAGGTATAAACTCCGCTTGAGCTTGTCATTGAATCCTCATCAAGAGATTTGCTTAATATATCTGTTGATGTTCCGTCATACTGAGCCGAAGGAACGGAAACTCCTGCTGTGTCAGTCTGTGTGACAGAGCCGTAGCCCCCTGTAGTCTCTCCCTCGGGAGGAGCAATTGTGGCGGAATTTGATTCATAGCTGCCGTCCCAGACGGAAACAGCTGTTTTATATGTTATAACATATTTTGTTTTGTCGGAGCTGCTGAAAACAATTCCGGTTATTGTATTGGTCACCGTACCGTCGGCGTTTGTAACTTCAGTATAAACATAGCTGTAGTCGGTTCCCTCCACGGCCGCCGTTCCGTCCGATTTTGTAACCGTAATACCTTCCGCTGCTTCGGCAAACATTGCGTCGGTAAGAGTATAGCCGTTAAGAGAGGCTGTGCCGTCACCTGCCACAATTGTCCATGTTATATAGCCGTTTGAATATGAGCCGGACTTGTCTATTATGTCCTTTCCCGAAATAGTGACGCTGATACTGTCAGAATCGGAAACATCTCTGTTGTTCGTTTCGTCGGTTGTTGAAGCAGTGACGGAATTTGTGCCCGTTGAGCTGGCGGCATAAAGTGAGCTAACACTGTATTTGTAGGTTACCTTGTAAATTTCCACCTCGTCCTGATCTATTACATATTCATTGGCATATGTATAACCATCTTCAAGAGTTATATTGTCAAGCCCCGTAAGGGTGATTATCAGTTTGCCGTTTTGATCATAGGTATATGAATAGGTGTAGGTTGTGCCTTCGCTGTCAGTATATTCTGCCGAACCGGAAGAGCTGCTGCCTTCGCTTGTGGTCATTTCAACCGCTGTTTCATATGTTTCGTTTGAAAGGCCGTAGTCACTGCCCCAGGAATAGAGAATAGCCGTTGCAGTGCCCTTGCTTACCGTTACGCTTTGAAGATCGCCCAAAACACCGTCTTCGAAAGCATCGCTGAAATAGTCGCTGAGGGTTATGGTATCTCCGGTGCCCTTTCTGGAATATACCTTCAGAGTATACTCAATATAGCTGTTTCCCTCTGCATCCGTAACCAAAGAGTAGGATTTCGAAACAGAAATGTCTTTTGTCAGCGTTTCATCGTCAGCATACGTTATATCTTCATCTTTAATCTCGATATAGACAGTGTCACCGTCTTTTACGATAAGACTGCCGTCGCTGCTGTTATATGCGCTTGAATCTATATAGGCGTCAACACTGATTGTACCTGTTATTTCTCCTGTGTTTTCGCTTATCTGATCCGCAAAAAATCCCATTACAGCCTGATAATATGTGTATGTGTTTTCATATGTATATTCTTTTCCCTCACTATCCGTTCCCGTAAGTGTTTCGGTGGCTGTGACTTCCTGAAAATACAAATGGAAAAGAACCTCCGACGTGCCCGTTTTCAAACCCTCATAATATCCGTCAAGAATGTCATCGGTCAAAATTATATCCCGGGGAAGGTCGATTGTGTAATATCCGTAATAGCTTGTGCCCGTGTTATACTTAAATGTTCCGCTTATATCAAGCATTTGGGAATAAATTACAAAATCTATGTCCAAATCTATGGAATAATTACCTGTTTCGGAATCATATTCACAGTTATAGCTTTCGTTGTCGCCGCTGCCGTGGTATTTTATTGTGGCTGTATAGGTTCCTTCGCCCTCTTCGGCTGCAGCTTCCTCACCCAAAAGAAGAGCAATTATGTTTTCGGCTGTAATTTCAAGCTCCGAAAGGGTCCCCTCGGTTGTTACTTCCGTGGATTCTTCTGCTGTCTCCCCTTCAGTGTTTTCCGCTTCTGAAGCCGGTTCGCCCGACGAGCCTGAGCCGCCGCCTGAAGATGTTTCCCCTGCAAGGGTTTCGCCCTCCGAGGTTCCCTCAGCTGTTTCACCCGTTGAAGCTTCTTCCGTTTCGCCTTCCGATGTTTCTTCGGTTTCACCCTCGGAGGTTTGTTCAGAGGTTTCGTCATATGCGGCTTCGCTTGTTTCTTCTATAATATATGTATCTTCCTCGGGGGTAACTGCGCCCCCTGAAGAAACAGACTCGTCATAAAGGGCAAGGGCGCCGATTTCCGCCGTAATTGCCGGGAGAATAAGCATGTATGTAGTAACAAAAACAACAACGCAGCCGGCTGCCAAAAGGAGACGGTGCCACAATTTCAGATTTTTTCGTCTGTTGGTGACCTTGTATGTTCCCGGAAATTTATTAACGTTCAAGTTTACCCTCATTTCATTAAAATATAAAAAAGTTTTAAGTAAACTCAAGCATT